>NZ_JACJPC010000027.1:0-264009 GCF_014695875.1 Leptolyngbya sp. FACHB-541
ATTTGATGGTCAGTTTACAGTTTTGGGGCTTAGGAGAGGAGCCACCTCCACTCCTAGACGAAGACCAGTTAGATTTGCTCACTCGGTTTCGACAGCATCCGTATTGGAATGAGCCACAAGGGTGGAAACGGCGACTCAATAATCTGCGATTGCCCATTCAACCGTTTATCTTTTTCTGTTCAATCCAACCCTGGTTAGACGTGTTTGAGATTCCTGGTTTACACTCTGGCTTTGTGAGATTAATCCAGTGCATTAACCAGTTCTCAGGATGGCTTCCTCATCCTGTGCCTCATCGATTTTCCTCCGCCTAGAGTGATGAAAGAGGGGTAGATGACAAGAGAAAATCCATTCTCAAAGTTAAGGGTGGGGCTAATTGTTTCCATTCCCTCAATCCGGCGTTCTGCTTTGGTCTGTGCTAACGAGTTTCTTCTCTTTTGCGGCATTACACAATCCTTTAACAGTGAGTAGAGCAACCTGAAATCACTTGACATCGGTTGAATTGACCCCATCAAAATACGCAATTCGCAAAAGTACCAGGTTCAGTAAAGCCACAGAACTTTCGAGAGCAACAAAATTGGCGATCGCCCTTCACGCCCGTATTTTTGCTGGAAATTGTAAACAAAAACAGGTTTAAGAGTTTAAAACCCGATCTTTAAATTCAAAACAAGGTTTTGTGAGTTTGAAATCAGGTTTTGTAAGTTCAAAACAAGGTTTAAGAGTTTAAAACCTGATTTTTAAATTCAAAACAAGGTTTTGCGAGTTTGAAATCAGGTTTAAGAGTTTGAAATCAGGTTTTGGGAGGGGCGATCGCTTTGAGCGATGGCTTAGCTCAGCCAGGAGATTTGAGAAATCTAGTTTTTGCCTAAACAGCGTAGGAGCTTAGCATTCGGCAGATAGATCCCGCAATAGACCCAAAATCCTCGCCCGAATGCTAAGCCCTTACAGGAGACGTGCGCCACTTTTCAAATACCTTATAGATCTGTATCTAGCGATCGCACTCCAACAAGCAACCCCGATTAGGACTGCTTAAGATAGCAACAGCCGCGATAACGTAAAACCACCGTTGCGTCTGGAACCCAGGATTGGGGTTGAGAATGCCAAGTGCCTCCGCGATAGGTTCCATTGGCAGCAAATGATACGTTTTCAGATGTTGTAGGACGGCGATAGGAAATACCGCGATAGGTGAGGCGATCGCCCAAAACTTCTTTACTGGCTGCGATCGGACCTGCCTCGAAACCTTGGTCAAGAATAGCTTGAAACAGGCTGAAATGATGAGAAAACAGCATGAGATTATTCTCCTTGGGAGTTCTTGAAGAGATATACAAATGATGTAATGCCTGGCGCAGGTGTAATCTTTGGCGTGATTTCCCTGCGCTATATGTTTAAGTTAAGGTTGCCGCTGAGATTTGTCGGTATGAAAAGGTCAGGGAAAGTCAGCAGTGATAGACAGATTTGTGGCTACAGTATTGGGTAATGATTTAGTGATTACCGATGACTCAGGAAGAACTGCTGCAAGTAATCGAACAGGCGGCAAGAGATGGGAGGAGAACGCTTGACCTCGCTGGAGAGGGATTAACAGCTTTACCACCTGAAATCGGTAAGCTAACTCAGCTTAAACACCTGATTCTCGGTAAGTGGTACTACAACCATGAGGAAAGACGTGGCGAGTACATTGGCAACAATTTGAAAGCTTTGCCGCCAGAAATCGGACAGCTTATCAATCTCAAAAAACTTTGGGCTTCTGCTAATCAACTAAGCAACCTGCCTGCTGAAATCGGTCAACTCACCAGTCTGCGATCGCTCAAGCTCGACGAAAATCAATTGAGCAGCCTGCCTGCTGAAATTACTCAACTGACAAACTTGCGATCGCTCAGCCTTAGCGATAATCAACTGAGCAGCCTACCTGCTGAAATTGGGAAACTCATCAATCTGCAATCACTTGACCTCACCGGTAATCAACTAATCAATTTGCCTGTTGAGATCGTTCAACTTGCCAGTTTGCGATCGCTCAACCTCACCGGCACCGAATTGAGCAGTCTACCTGCTCAATTCGGTCAACTCACTAGTCTGCGATCGCTTGACCTCATCTTCAATCAACTGAGCAGCCTACCTGCTGAAATTGGGAAACTCATCAATCTGCAATCACTCGACCTCACCGGTAATCAACTAATCAACCTGCCTGTTGAGATCGTTCAACTTGCCAGTTTGCGATCGCTCCACCTCGGGTTCAATCAACTGACTAGTCTACCTGCTGAGATTGTTCAACTCATCAATCTGCAATCACTTGACCTCCGCGAAAACCAACTGACTAGTCTACCTGCTGAGATTGTTCAGCTCATCAATTTGCGGTCGCTCAACCTCAGCAACAATCAATTGAGTAGCCTACCTGTAGAGATCAAGCAAATCCCTCAACTTACACGACTAGAGTTGCAGGGCAATCCGCTTCCCATTCCTCCCGAAATTCTGGGGAGTTCCCGGAACAGTCTGGGCAAACCTACCAATACTTTAAAGTCCTACTTTCAAGTCCAAGACTCAGACGAAACTGAAGCGCTCTGCAGGGTGAAGTTCTTGATTTTAGGGGAGGGAGGAGTGTGCAAAACGTCTTTAGAAAGAAGGATTGCCGACGAAGCTGAAGCTTACGAACAAACTAAATCTATTGACATTTTAAGGTTCTACTTTCAAGTCCAAAAGCCAGAAGAAACTGAGTTGATCTATGAAGCAAAGCTCTTGATTTTAGGAGAGGGAGGAGTAGGCAAAACGTCTTTAGCAAAAAAAATTGCCGACGAAGCTCACGAACTACAAGACGAAAACACCACCCAAGGTATTGATGTGATTCGTTGGCAGTTTGAACTGCCGAACGGTCAACATTTTCGCGTCAATATTTGGGACTTTGGTGGACAGGAAATCTATCATCAAACTCACCAGTTTTTTCTCACTGAGCGTTCCCTCTATCTTCTAGTTGCCGATACACGCAAGGAAAATACCGATTTTTATTACTGGCTCAGCGTAGTGGAACTGTTGAGCAACAACAGCCCCATTTTGATCATCAAGAATGAGAAACAGAACCGCCGGTGCGAAATCAATGATCGCCAATTCCGAGGAGAATTTAACAACCTTAAAGAAACCTTGGCTACAAACCTTGCTGACAACCGAGGCTTGCAAGAAATCAAAGATGCAATTCAGCTTTATATCAGCAGACTGCCTCATATGGGTACTCGCTTACCTAAAGTATGGGCGAAAGTTCGATCTGTTCTAGAAAGCTATACTCGCAACAACTACATCAGCCTCGATGAATACTACCGGCTATGTCGACTCGACGGCTTAACCGATCAGCAAGAGATGCTATCGCTAATTCGCTATCTTCACGACATCGGCGTTTGTCTACATTTTCACACCGATCCACTGCTCAAAAAGACTGTCATCCTCAAGCCAGAGTGAGGCACTGCTGCCGTCTATAAAGTGCTGGATAATGAAACTGTTATAAACAACCTCGGCTATTTCACCCAGGATGAGCTTGCCGACATCTGGAGCAATGCTGAGTACGCCGATATGCGAGATGAGTTGCTGCACCTGATGATGCGGTTCAAGCTTTGCTACGAAATTCCGGGTCGTCCCCACACCTACATCGCGCCCAACCTGCTCTCCGTCAACCAGCCCGACTATGACTGGGATGAGACCGATAACCTGAGCCTGCGCTATGAATATGAGTTCATGCCCAAAGGCATCCTCACCCGTCTGATTGTGGAAATGCATCCCTGGATTGAGCAGCAGCTAGTCTGGAAAAACGGTGCCGTTCTGCACAAAGACCAGACTCGCGCCGAAGTGATTGAGCATTACAACCAGCGAGAAATCCGAATTCGCGTCACCGGAAGCCGCAAAAAAGAACTGCTGGCCGTCGTCACCTACGAACTCACAAAGATTCACCAATCCTACGAACGCTTGCAGTATGACACCCTGGTTCCCTGCAACTGTGAGAAGAAATGCAAAAACAGCCAAATGCCCTATTCCTACCCTCTAGAAACGCTACGTGAGTTTCTGGATGACCAGGCATACCTCATCCAATGTCAAAAAAGTCGGCAAATGGTAGATGTTCGCAGACTAATTGATGATGTTTTGTCCCAAGAAATTGAACTAGAGCAAAAGTATCTCGTCAGACCAGCTCGTCTGCCCACTCCCGCAGAATCCCTCCAACGAGAACTGGAGCAAGCGCGAGAAAAGTCACTCAATCGTCAATCGAGGCAAACATCTATGACGCAAGCTAGCCGCAGTCAGGTTTTTGTCAGCTACAGCCATCAAGATCGAAATTGGCTAAAACAGCTTCAAACTCACCTCAAGCCGATGATTCGCAATCAAACGCTAGACGTGTGGGACGATACCCGCATTCAACCCGGTGCAGAATGGCGAAAAGATATCGAGACAGCTTTATCAGCAGCAAAGGTTGCAGTCCTGCTGGTTAGTCCTGACTTCTTGGCATCCGATTTCATTGCAGATCAGGAATTGCCCCCACTTCTGAATGCGGCTGAGCAAGAAGGGTTGACCGTATTTTGGATACCAATCAGCTACAGTTCCTATGAGGAAACCGAGATTGCAAAATATCAGTCAGCCCATCCTCCCCAGCAACCTCTGGATAGCCTCTCTCCACCAGAACTAAACTTTGCCCTGGTAAACATCTGCAAGAAACTTAAAGCAGCATTTGTAGGAACGTAGGACGAGCAAAGAGCGATCGCTCGTCCCCATTTAATCGCTTATGTCCATCTGCTTGATTCGGGAGGAGTATGGGCTAATGGACTAGCTTTGCCCATCCCACGTTCAATGCTAGAGAGCGTTAAGTTCATTTTGAAGATTGGGAATTAACTCTTCAATCTCCTTGTCTGAAAGATGCTCCAGGATTTCAGACTTCCAAGTTCTTACAGAATCCTTGCAATTAAGCTCATGAATTAATATGCGTGCGCGCTCATAGGGACTCACGTATCTTGATTGTGCAACAAGATCTGCATAATCTTCCCATGTAGGGTGAGGCTCCCAGCGTTCAACCAACACTTTAATGAAGCATTTAGTGGCATGGATTTCACTATTAAAGCGATCGCCACAATGGGCTAACCACCCTGCATACCCAATTAGAGCTCTACATGCTGTTTCTAAATGGTTTACATGTCCTTCGATCGCTTGTTGTAACGGAAGATAGTTTAGATCAACACCCATCGCAATTAACTTATCTAAATAAAGTAGAAGCACTTCCAGGAGTTCTTCGTCCACATCAAGAGAAGATAAACTCTGCAAATTACTTTCCTTTCTCATAGCCCTTTGATCAATGCGTACAAACTTGGAAAGCACCATCTTCTCTAAAAGAGGGACGCTGTAAGGATAGTAACAGATACATTTCAGGCGTGGTTAAATACCAGAATGCGATCGCCTGTATTAAACGAGTATAAATATCTCGTTTTTGTTCATTAAATAGCGGTACATTTGTCAAACAATAGATTAAATTATTAACTGCTAAATTTATTCAATAATGTTAACTTTCCTAAACCATTAGATTAAAAATATATCAACGGATAGGGGTGTCACATCAATTAAAGTGTTACACAGGAAACAGACAAAAAATTGCTTTGAAAAGCAAAGATAGAAGCGGTGGGAAGCTTGCAGCGCAGGTAGCCCTGGTTTCTATTATTAAGCTGCGTTTTGGATAAAGTGAAGTGCGATCGCGCTAAAGTCATCATTCTTTTATCCTTTTCTTTTGCTTAAATAGACAACTTTTTGTCTGACTTGTCGCCTCGAAGCTAGAAGTTTGATCAACTCGCTGACCTCACTATCTTCGCTTGTCATCTTCGCCCGACAATTTCCGACAATTTATGAATTACCTTAACAGATATGAATGTTAATCAGCAGATTCGCAGACTCAAACACCTTCTGCAAACGCTGTCATCCCGCCGTCTGCGTCTGTGGGGGATAGCGATCGCCGCTTTTTTAGGGGTGATTTTTTATGGGGTTGTGGTGTTGAGCCAACAGCCCGTTACCATTAGTTTTCTAGTGAGTGCTCTGGAGGCAGAACAGTTTCAGCCGCTAGTTGAGCAGTTTGAATCAGAAAACCCAGACATTCGGATTCAAATTGCTCCCGCTCCCAATGCCTCCGATGCAGTTGAAGGATTGTACACTTCATCATTTCTATTGGGCGACTCACCCTATGATTTGGTGCTAGCTGACATTACCTGGATTCCTAAATTTGCGGCTGCAAACTGGCTGCTTCCACTTTCCGACCAGATCTCTGAAGAAGAGTTATCGGCTTTCCTCCCGGCCGATATTGAAGGTAGCCGCTACGAAGGTGAGCTATATCGGGTGCCAATGCGCTCCGACGTTGGCGTACTTTACTACCGCACTGACTTACTAGAAGAAGCAGGTTTGGAACCACCAGACACCTTTGAGGAGTTGATTGAAGTTTCCCAACAGCTAAAACAAGGCGATATAGATTGGGGCTATGTCTGGCAAGGCGCGCAATACGAAGGACTATCGGCAGACTTTGTCGAAGTGCTAGCCGGGTTTGGCGGCTTTTGGGTTAATCCTGAAACGCAAGAAGTGGGTCTTGACCAACCTGAGGCGATCGCCGCCGCTGAGTTTTTGCGTAACACCGTGACCGAGCGTGTTTCACCCCCTGGTGTCACCAACTATCAAGAGGTTGAAACACTACGGGTATTCCAAAATGGTAACTCCGCTTTCATGCGAAATTGGCCCTACGCTTTCCCAGAAGTTAACCAGGAAGGCTCTCCCATCAATGGAAAGGTGGGCATCAGACCTATGGTTTCCAGTGCTGAAGGCGAAGGCGGTGCCTGCTTAGGCGGATGGGGATTTGGCATTTCCGCCAGTTCTCCCCATCCTGAGGAAGCCTGGAGAGTGATCGAGTTCATGACCAGTGAGGAAGCCCAAAAACTGTTTGTGATGGAGTATGGCTATGTGCCTAGCCGCGTCAATCTGTTTACGGATCCTGAAATTGTAGGTCGATATGGTCACTATCCACAGTTGTTAGAAATTGCAGAGCAGGCTGTGTTGCGTCCACCCGTGCCACAGTATACGCAGGTATCTGATATTCTTCAGCGCTACCTGAGTTCGGCAATTTCTGGACAAATTTCTCCAGAACGGGCAATGGAGCGGGCAGCAGGTGAAACCCGCCGATTGCTCGGCAGATACTCCAACAACAACGCATAGGGAGGCGATCGAATGACCACAACAACGGACCCAATTCGCGCCAGAGAGCAACGCACCGGCTGGTTGCTGCTTGCACCAGCCGCTCTCATTCTGCTAGCGATTTACGCCTATCCAATTGGTCGAGCCTTCGTACTCAGCTTCTTCACCGAAAACTTGGGTACGGGCTTAGAACCCGTTTTTTCAGGCGTTGATAATTATGTACGAATGGCTTTGGATGGGCGGTTTTGGCTCAGTATCTGGAATTCAACCATTTTCACGGTTGTCTCCCTGATTCTGGAACTGATTCTAGGAATGGCATTTGCCCTGATTCTAGATCAAGCCTTTCGTGGCAGAGGCATCGTCAGAACGATCGCCATCTTGCCTTGGGCCCTACCCACTGCCATCATCGCCTTGGCATGGCGCTGGATTTTCAATGACCAATATGGCGTGTGGAATGACATGCTGGTGAATTGGTTCCATATTCTGGAAAATCCCGTGAACTGGCTAGGAAATCCCACTTGGGCAATGATCTGTGTGATTGCGGCAGACGTTTGGAAGACCACTTCTTTTGTCAGCATTTTGCTGTTGGCAGGCTTGCAGTCGATCTCCCAAGACCTGTATGAAGCTCATTCGATTGACGGTGCAACGCCCTGGCAGAGCTTTCGCCAAATTACGCTGCCACTGCTGATGCCGCAAATTTTGATTGCTAGCTTATTCCGCTTTGCTCAAGCCTTTGGTATTTTCGACTTGCCTCAGGTTATGACGGGTGGCGGTCCTGGTGGCGCAACGGAGATGGTTTCTCTCTACATCTACGCAACGGTGATGAACTATCTAGACTTTGGCTATGGGGCAGCACTAGTAGTTATCACATTCCTGGTGTTGGTTGCTGTAGTAGCGTTGTCTACTTTCTTCTTATCCAAAGTTCGTAACGCAACAGGAGTTCAGTAAGCCATGACCACTACAGCCCATGATACTCCTCACCAAACTCCGCCTGCGGGTCATTCTACACCTGGAGCACAGAGTTTTCCGCTAAAAAAAGTGTTGCTTTGGGTTGCCATCATTGCCGTTGTCCTCTTTAGCTTAGGGCCCGTGCTGTGGCAATGGTTAACCTCAATCAAAACCAATGATGCGATTACAGAATTGCCTGTAGTCTACTTTCCGGCTCCCAATCAGTACACCTTGCAGCATTATATTGAGCTGTTCACACGGGAACGGTTTGGCGCTTACATTTTCAACAGTGCGTTTGTAGCAATTACGTCTACCCTGTTGTGTTTGGCGATCGGGTCGCCTGCGGCTTACGCACTGGCACGACTGCGGCTACCAGGAGAGCAATTCATTCTAGCAGCCGTGTTAATCGTCACACTGTTTCCTTACATTTTGCTGTTTTTAGGATTGCTGGAAATTGTTCGAGTAACGGGACTTGCCAACAATTATTTAGCGCTGATCATTCCCTACACGGCGATCAACTTACCTTTAACCATTCTGGTGATGCGAAGTTTCTTCCAACAGTTGCCTCGCGATCTGGAAGATTCTGCCAAGGTGGATGGATACAACACAGTGCAGATGTTGACTCAGATTGTTCTACCCATGACGCTCCCCGCATTGGTGACAACAGGAATTCTGGCTTTCATCTTTGCCTGGAACGAGTACATTTTTGCACTCACTTTCATGACCCGTGAGAACCTGAAAACGATTCCTGTTGCAGCAGCTCAGTTGGGTGGCACCACGTTATTTGATGTTCCGTTTGGTCCTCTAGCGGCTGCAACAATTGTGGGCACGCTGCCGCTGATCCTTTTGGTGCTGTTCTTCCAGCGCAAGATTGTTCAAGGTTTAACATCTGGTGCGGTGAAAGGATAGGAAAAACCTTTCGACATTGTCAACTGCTATCTCTATTTAAAAGTCATGGCTAAACTTGAATTAAGACATTTAAACAAGACCTACAGCCCGAAGATTGTTCCTGTGAAGGATTTGAGTCTGGCAGTAGAAGATGGAGAGTTTCTCACATTTGTGGGGCCTTCAGGATGCGGTAAATCTACAACACTGCGAATGATTGCTGGATTGGAGCAGCCAACCAAGGGTGAAGTGAGAATTGGCGATCGCAATGTTAACGCCAGAGCACCGGGCGATCGCAATATTGCAATGGTGTTTCAGAGCTACGCGCTCTATCCGCACATGACCGTGCATGACAACATTGCTTCAGGGTTGAAACTGCAAAAAGTTCCTTCCAGTGAAATCCGGCACCGAGTTGCCGAAACAGGACACATCCTGGGTTTAGAGGAACTGATGGATCGCAAACCTGCCAAACTATCAGGCGGACAACGGCAGCGGGTTGCTTTAGCTCGTGCGCTGGTGCGTCGCCCTGATGTGTTTTTGTTGGATGAACCGCTGAGTAACCTGGATGCATTGCTGCGAGAACAGGTGCGGGCAGAATTGAAGCAAATCTTTGATGCTCAAAGTACACCTGTGGTTTACGTGACCCACGACCAAACCGAAGCGATGACCCTTTCTACAAAAGTGGCCGTCCTCAACAACGGTTATTTGCAGCAGCTAGACGCACCGCACGAAATTTACAACAGACCTGCAAACCAGTTTGTAGCTGGATTTATTGGCAGCCCACAGATGAACCTATTGACGCTTAAGTGTCAGGGCAATAGCGCGATTCTAGGTGATTACAGGATCCCGATTCCAGGTGGATTCGCACCGCCACCCGAAATTGTGTTGGGCATTCGTCCTGAACACGTTCGTCTAGCTCGACCCGATGAGCGGCAAACAATCCAAGGTCAAGTTTTCCTGGTTGAAAACCTGGGTATGAGCTACCTGCTTAGCGTTCGGATAAAAGGCGCAGAAAATGTCACCGTTCGGGCGCTACTTTCGGCAGATCAGCGCTGGAATAACGAAGACCTTACCTTGGCATTACCCCTGGAGTCAATTCACTGGTTTAATGCTCAAAATGGCGATCGCCTCCCCACCACCCACGAGGAAGCCCGCCTAGACCAGGGTATTCCGGTTAAGCGTTAAGCTATCAGACCTAACACAATCACCGTGTAAAAGGGGGTTTAAGCCCCCTTTTCATTTGTTTAAAGGCTTTTCCCTCGTCCCCAGGTTCCACCTGGGGATGCAATTTAGAGGCTCTGCCTCTTGTATCTTCGACGCAGAGCCTCTAGCTTGGCATTACAAAACTCCGCCTTGTAACGAGATTTCTTATTGAGGATTTACATCTTCAACAGTTGCATCACCTACGCCTAGCAGTACTTCCAAAGAGTGCCCATCCTGACGAGCTCTAACTGCTTTACGATAAACAGAGTGATCGGTTGGCAATGTTCGAGTTTGTCCGTCAGTCGTGTAGGTCAATGAGTATTCTACGGTTTTGAGCAGTTCTGGAGTGCCGATTTGTTCCAGCGATCGCTTCCTGCCCTCCAGCTCCTCTGCCGTTGGGCGCAGCGGCAACTCCGCCCACCACAGTCCCTGATCATCTGGACCAGTCACCGCACCGTCAGGCTGTTCACCATTTTGATTGAGCAGTGAGGTCGAGGCAAATTCCTCGGTGCGAGTGCGGCGGCGATCGCTTGGATCAGTCGTATACTCAACTCGCCAAGTATAAGTCGTTAAAGCAGTTGCTTCATATTGGGTCGTTGCAACTGTCGTACAGCTTGAAACAATGCACCCTAAAGTAACTCCAGCTGCACCCACTAAAAACCGATAAATTGAACTCATAACAATTGAGCAATTTTTACTTCAATCCCAAAGTCATTCCTACAGTTTGGCAGCTTTGAGCATGTGATAAGTAATTAAAAGCTGCGTTAGAGCCAGTGGATGGCTTTGCAAAATCTCACCCGTCGTGCCAACGACTTTACCAATCGCTTGATTTCCATTCAAGCTACAAAACTGCCCCAAGTAGGGAACCTCGTTACAGAGAATTCGCTCTAGCTCCCTAACCTGTTCCACAGTCGCGTGACCATCGATTCCTAAAACGTCTACAGGCTTACCCATATCTCGATCTAGCTCCAACCGAATGGCTGAACCCAAATGATTGCCATCCGGCTTGAGAACGTGAACCAAATCAGGGTGCGGAATCGTAGGTCGCAACACCAAGTGCACATTCAGCAGCAGATCGTCCTGCGATTCTTCGCTAGAAGGATAAAAGGTGACTATCACATCTGCCCACTGGCGCTGAGGTCGAATAAACGCTTCTGAATCAGGTTCCCGCTTTTGTAATTGCTCCAAAACCTGCTCGCTGTTATAACCCCGCTTGGCGGTATCTCGCTTAATTTTCCAGGTTGCTCGCAATGGTTCTGGCGGTGCTAGATAAACTTTGACATCATAGCTGTCTCGCATTCCACGAGTTGAGTAACCCAGCAAACCCTCAACAATTACATATTTGCTGGGTTTGATGTAAACAGGCGGGTCAAAAGTACCCGTCTTATGGTTATAAATCGGCTTTAGAATTGGCTGCCCAGCGCGAAGAAGCGCTAAGTGTTGTTGAATAATATCGAGATAGTTGCAGTCTGGATGCAGGGCCGAAATTCTCATTTCGGCTCTCTGCTGGCGATCGTAGCGATGATAGTCATCGGTGCAAATCACCGTAACGTCTTCTTCTCCCAAGACTTGAGCAATACCTTTCGTCAGAGTCGTTTTACCAGCCGCGCTGTCGCCAACAATACCAAGGATAATAGGGCGATCAGTCATGGCTTCCTCCTGTTCAGGGATAAGGACAACGTCAATCAAAGATTGAATGCAATAATTTTAAGGTTAATTGGGGACAGCAATTCTTTTACTTAACATCAGTTCGATTTAGGGTGAGCAACCGTAGCCGTTCTTATTCTGTCTTAGCCCAACTAATCAGAGCGATCGCCCAAATATAAAAGCGGTGCAGGCACAGCCCACACCGCTATAAACCCATGATAGGTTTTCAAACTTTACTGTCGTGACTAGTCAACAGCTTGAGGTAACAACTCTCGCTTCTCACCTTGAAGTACCTGCACCTGCCCGTCATCGTTTACGTCAACGATAGCGGTATCCCCTTCTTTGACGCGTCCAGAGAGGATTTCCTCAGCCAGACTATCTTCCAAGAGGCGCATAATCGCTCGGCGCAAAGGTCTTGCACCGTAAGAAGGATTGTAACCTTCTTCCACCAGACGGTCTTTGAAGCGCTCTGTGACTTCCAGGGTAATTCCCTGTTCTCTCAAGCGACCAAAGACTTCGTTCAACAGAATGTCGGAGATTTCCTTGACTTCGTCCTTCGAGAGTTGACGGAAGACAATGATCTCGTCGAGACGGTTAAGGAATTCTGGGCGGAAGTACTGCTTCAGTTCTTCGTTGACCAGAGAGCGGATTCGAGTGTACTGGGCATCTGCTTGATTTTCCGAGGAAACCTCGAAGCCCAAACTGTTTCCACCCTTCTCAATCACCTTAGAACCGATGTTAGAGGTCATGATCAACAGCGTGTTCTTGAAGTCCACTGTGCGTCCTTTGGCGTCGGTCAAGCGACCGTCTTCCAGGATTTGCAGCAACATGTTGAACACGTCTGGGTGCGCTTTCTCAATCTCGTCGAACAACACAACAGTGTATGGACGACGACGCACTGCTTCAGTAAGCTGACCCCCTTCGTTGTAACCGACATAACCGGGAGGCGAACCAATCAGTTTAGAAACTGTATGGCGCTCCATAAACTCGGACATGTCAAGGCGGATCATTGCTTCTTCGGAACCAAAGAAGTAAGAAGCCAGAGACTTAGCAAGCTCTGTCTTACCTACCCCGGTTGGTCCGGAGAAGATAAAGCTAGCGATGGGTCGGTTGGGGTTCTTCAATCCAACACGGGCGCGGCGAATCGCACGAGAAATCGCTCTAACAGCTTCTTCCTGACCAACAAGGCGCTGGTGCAGGGTGTCTTCCATGTGCAGTAGTTTCTCAGACTCGGATTCGGTCAGCTTATTGACCGGAACACCTGTCCAAGAAGCAACGATTTGAGCAATATCCTCTTCGTCCACAATCGGGGAAGTGTCTTCACCGTCTGCGGATTCTGTGGTTTTCTTGCTCTGAGCGATCGCCCGAATCTCAGCCTTGATCTCCATTTCGCGATCGCGCAATTCTCCAGCCCGATCGAAGTCTTGAGAACGAACCGCATCATCTTTGTCCTTAAGGACTTGACGCAGTTCCTTATCTAGCTCCTTAGCGGCAGGAGGAAGCTGAGAATTGATCAAGCGAACCCGAGAACCTGCTTCATCAACCAGGTCGATTGCCTTGTCAGGTAGGTAGCGGTCTGAAATATAGCGGTCGGAGAGCTTAGCGGCTGCTTCGAGGGCGGCATCAGAGATTTTCAGCTTGTGATGCTGCTCATAACGCTCTCGTAAACCGTGTAGGATCTCGATTGTCTCAGGTACGGTGGGTTCACCGACCATGACAGGCTGGAAGCGGCGCTCTAGAGCAGCATCTCGCTCGATGTGCTTACGATATTCATCCAGGGTCGTTGCACCGATGCACTGAAGTTCACCCCGCGCCAAGGCTGGCTTGAGGATGTTAGCAGCATCAATCGCCCCTTCTGCGGCACCTGCACCAATTAGGGTATGAACTTCGTCAATTACCAGGATGACGTTCCCAGCTTGACGAATCTCATCCATAATCTTCTTCAGGCGCTCTTCAAATTCACCTCGATATTTGGTGCCTGCAACCAGCAGACCAATATCTAAAGTGACAACGCGCTTTTCTTCTAGGATGTCAGGGACATCGTTGTTAGAAATGCGCTGAGCCAAACCTTCAGCGATCGCGGTTTTACCTACTCCAGGTTCACCGATTAGAACAGGGTTGTTCTTTGTACGGCGACCTAGAATTTGAATAACTCGCTCAATTTCTTTTTGACGACCAACAACGGGGTCAAGCTTGCCCTCAGCGGCCATCTGGGTCAGGTTAGCCCCAAATTCGTCCAGGGTTGGAGTTTTGGTACGACCTTGACTGCCACCAGCAGAAACCTCTGCGGTTTCTCCTAGCATCCGAATGACTTGAGTTCGAACTTTGGAAAGGTCAACTCCCAAGTTCTCCAGAACCCTTGCGGCGACTCCTTCCCCCTCTCGGATTAAACCCAAGAGTAAGTGTTCAGTCCCAATGTAGTTATGCCCCAGTTGACGAGCCTCTTCAAGCGACAGTTCTAGGACGCGCTTGGCTCGTGGTGTGAATGGGATTTCAACGGCGACGAAGCCAGAGCCTCGGCCGATGATTTTTTCGACTTCAATCCGAGCGTCTTTGAGATTGACGCCCATTGATTTCAGCACTTTGGCGGCGACGCCGGTCCCTTCTCCAATCAGACCCAGGAGGATCTGCTCTGTACCCACGAAGTTATGTCCCAGGCGACGTGCTTCTTCCTGGGCAAGCATAATCACCTTAATGGCTTTTTCTGTGAAGCGTTCAAACATGGCGTTTTTCCATCACCTGCTGCGTGCCGGTACTGCTGATTCTAGCATAGGGAAACGGACTGGTTGCCACCTGTACAACAACCAGCCCATAGTAGTAGTTATCAAAGCTTCAGCAGATTAATTGGCTAGGAATTTTTGCCTAGAGAATGTCGATTTTACTTCCCGAAAAGAAATCACATCATGAAGGTGTTCCCAAGTCAAGGGATCTTTCGGGTTGGATATAAACTTTCATCAGTTACGGGCAAACTCCATCCGGACTGGCATAAGCGATCCAAGATCTGACTTTGCCAAATCTTTAGAGTTTGCTGAAACTCAGGACGCTGTAAGCCATTGTGCCAGAGGATCAGGGCATCTTCCCCAGTGTCTTGATAGTAGCGTCGTCGTCTTCCCACCTCGCTGAAGCCAAATTTTTGATAGAGGGCGATCGCCGCTTGATTAGAAACCCGCACTTCTAAAGTTGCCCATTCTAAACCCCGTTTCCAAGCCGACTGCAGCAGTGCCCAGAGTAAAATTTGCCCTAGCCCCTGTCGCTGATAACCAGGATGAACTGCAAGGATAGTAATATGCGCTTCTTCTAGAATTGCCCAAAGGCAGGCAATTCCTAAGAGAGGGAGAGTAGAAGATTCAGGAGAAGTAGGTTGACTATTCCAGCCCCCCGTCTCCAATCTTTGCTCCTGTGCTTCCGACTCTTCTTGCCCCCGCCCCCCGCCTTTAGCCCCTAACCCCTCTTCCCCCAAATTTTCTAGTACTAGTAAATCACTATTGGGGCTGTCAAGTTCTCGCTTATAACCATCTAGTGTCCACAGACCTCCTAGAGCAAGCTGATCTAGCTCTACGGCAGCGGCGAGTTGGTCTGAAGTTAGAGACGCTATTTTGAGGAATTTCAAACAAACCTTGAAGGAATGACTTAAGGATGCACAGCCCTCAATTGTACACTAGGTAATAGAACGCAATAATTACTAATTTTCTTAAGGACATCGCAAACGCAATGGTATCGACTCCCGCTGTGGGGACAAATTCTGGTTGCCAGTATTTACCACATCCCACGACTGCTCAGCCTTCGCCCAATCAGTATTTGCTGCCGCTGACTGCTCAAGTTAATTCGCAAGACCATTTGCAGATTGGTGGCTGCGATGTGCCTGCACTAGTTCGGCAATTTGGTTCACCACTCTACGTTTTGGATGAGCAGACGTTGCGAACGGCTTGCCGTCAGTACCGCGATGCCTTCAAGCGCTACTATCCGGCTGAGTCGCTGGTGATTTACGCCTCAAAAGCCTGGAACTGTTTAGCAGTTTGTGCGATCGCCGCGAGTGAAGGGTTAGGCATCGACATAGTTTCGGGGGGCGAGCTCTACACAGCGCTACAGGCTGGCGTTGATCCCAAACTACTTTATCTACACGGCAACAATAAATCGTTAGAAGAGTTGCAGTTGGCGATCGCTTCTGGCTGCACGATTGTGGTGGACAACTGGTTTGAGCTACAAACACTGGCAGAGTTGACGCACGGCAAAAATCTTCCATTGCCGATCATGCTCCGCCTTACTCCAGGAATTGAATGCCACACCCACGAATATATTCGCACCGGGCACCTGGACAGCAAGTTTGGCTTTGATCCTGACCAGCTAGATTCAGTCTTTCAGTTTATTAGTCAGCAGGAAGGACTGGAATGCATTGGGCTTCATGCTCACATCGGCTCTCAAATTTTTGAGCTACAGCCCCACCAGGACTTAGCAGGTGTCATGGTGCAATGGCTTAGCAAAGCCTCACAACATGGACTGCCTATCAGAGAGTTGGATATTGGTGGTGGCTTAGGAATTCGTTACACCGAGTCAGACGATCCACCCAGCATTGAGGAATGGGTGCGGGTAATTTGTGAAAGCGTCGTCAAGGCTTGTGAGGCGCAACAAGTTCCTCTACCGAAGCTGATTGCCGAACCGGGGCGATCGCTGATTGGGTCTGCCTGTGTCACGGCTTACACAATCGGTAGCCAAAAAGTGATCCCAGGTGTACGAACTTACGTTAGTGTAGATGGCGGCATGTCTGACAATCCTCGACCGATCACGTATCAGTCGGTGTACCGGGCAGTTGTTGCTAACCGAATGTCGGCAGACTGTACGGAGACAGTAGCGATCGCCGGAAAGCACTGTGAATCTGGCGACATTGTAATCAAGCAAGCTCACCTGCCAAAAACTCAGCCAGAAGATATCCTCGTCGTTATGAACACAGGAGCCTACAATTACAGCATGGCTTCTAACTACAATCGGGTTCCTCGCCCAGCAGCAGTTTTAGTCAACCAGGGAGAAGCTAGCTTAATCTTGCAGAGAGAAACCTACCAAGATTTGATTCGACAAGATTGCATACCAGAAAGACTGATGTCCAAGGACAAAGGATGAAGGATATAAGGATGAAGGGTAAGCAAAGTCCACCTGTTTTCTGGCTACCTTCTGATTAACTGAAGCACCCCTATTCCGTTGCTAACAACAACAGAACTGCATTTGCGTTCCTTCCTTCATCCTTCCCAAGTCCCTTTCTAACCCGCGACGCAAGAATAACTAGATCAATCAGATGGGATCTCTGTTGGAGCAATGGCTGAAAAACCTGAGCTGGACTCAGTCCTTGCTTTCCGCGATCGACATTGGGTTGGTTCTGGTTTTAACCTACATGGTGCTAATCATCATTGGAGAACGACGGACTCTATGGATGGTAAGAGGACTAATCGTTCTTATGCTGGCAGCAGCACTTAGCAGTACGCTTAATCTCAAACTGCTCAGTTTTGTGCTGGAAAAACTGGTGATCGGCTCCGCTGTAGCAATGGCCTTTATCCTGCAAGCTGAGTTTCGGCGCTTTCTAGAACAGCTTGGGCGGGGAGAAATCGTACAGCTATTTAAGCCCGCTCATGCAGCCATTCCTAAACCTGATAGCGTCATTGATGAAATTGTGGATGCTGTCAAAGAGCTTTCTCAAAATCGAACGGGTGCATTGCTGATTCTGGAAACCAATCGCCCGATTGACGAACGAGACTTTTCGGTACCAGGGGTTCGCATCAACGCAGAAGTCTCTAAGGAACTGCTGCAAACCATTTTTCAAACCACCACCTTGCTACATGATGGAGCAGTCCTAATTCGAGGCTCTCGCGTTGTAGCGGCGGGAGTAATTTTGCCGATTTCTGAGCGGACGGCCTCCCGCCAACTTGGAACTCGCCACCGAGCCGCTATGGGAATTACAGAACGAGTCGAAAATTGCCTGTGCGTTGTTGTATCCGAAGAAACAGGGTCAATTTCCTTAGCTGAAAGGGGTACTCTAAACCGACCCTTAACCAGCAGTAAACTGAGAGAGCTTTTGCGGGATCGCTTCTCTCAATCTGTAGAGCGTGAAGCAGTTGCCCCTCAACTGCGGAGCCTGGGTCGTCAGTTAAGTACCCAACTAAAAGCATTGTTTTTGCGTTTAATTCGCCTTTCATCGTCGGCTTCTCGGGAGAAAAAATGACAGCCAAATCAACCCTTTTGCAACTGCCTGCTGATTTGGATCAGGAACGCTTACCCAGGCATGTCGCTGTAATTATGGACGGCAATGGTCGCTGGGCAAAGCGGCAAGGTTTGCCTCGCATTATGGGACACCGCCGAGGAGTAGACACCCTCAAAGATTTGCTGCGTTGCTGCAAAGATTGGGGAGTCAAAGCGCTGACGGCCTATGCTTTTTCAACAGAAAATTGGGGTCGCCCGTTAGAAGAAGTTGACTTCTTGATGACGCTGTTTGAGCGGGTTCTGCGCCAGGAACTGCGAGAAATGATGGCAGAGGATGTGCAGATTCACTTTGTCGGCAATTTAGATGCACTGCCGCGATCGCTTAAGGCTGAAATTGAACGTTCAATGCTAGAAACCCAGAAAAACCAGGGTATTCAGTTTACAGTAGCGACTAATTACGGCGGCAGGCAGGAAATTGTTCAGGCTTGTCGGGCGATCGCCACCCAAGTGCAGCAAGGGCTATTGCAACCCGATCAGATTGATGAGGCTATATTTGAGCGTCATCTTTACACAGCTGGCATTTGCGACCCTGATTTATTAATTCGCACTAGCGGCGAGATGCGAATCAGCAACTTTTTACTCTGGCAGGTCGCATACGCTGAGCTTTACGTTACTGAAACCCTCTGGCCCGACTTTGACCGCGCTGAGTTTCATCGTGCCCTCTGTGCCTATCAACAGCGCGATCGGCGTTTTGGGAAAGTAAAGAGTTAGTTTATGCTCCGATAAAGAGTTAATTTGCCGATTTTTTAGGGAGAAGGTCGTCAGGAAGGGGAGAGGGAAATACTTCTGCGTTTACTGACTCAAAAGTTCGGGGCGATCGCCTCTCCTCTTCGACAGCAAATTCACTTGCTTTCCCTTAACCAGCTAGAAAGTTTGAGTGAAGCACTCTTAGACTTTTCAGATGTAGCAGATTTGGTAGTTTGGTTAGAAGCAAATCAAAACTCTAGATGAGCGCCAATTTATTTCAACAGATCCAGTTTCGAGGGGTCATGGACCTGTAAAAATTGCCTCATCCAAATCCCTGCGGCTGAGGGAGTACTTGAATGAGCGCTGAATGTCTTGCCCATCTTCTCCAGCCCGGATGTAGCGTACATTTAAGGAGTCAACATCCAGCCAAAGCTCTGCTTTCCAGTTGAGCTGTTCAATGTGCCAACAGTGAATGTCCAGACTGTCCTGATGGCATCCCTGAGAAATGAGCCATTGTTCAATATCGGGTAAGGGATGGTTGTAAAGGGGAGTATCAGCCGAGGGAAGAGTCATAGCAGCAGAGTCATACATGAGCAGTTGCAAAAGAGTTTGGATCAACCAAGTTTGATGTAGAAGTCAAATCAACAGAAGCGGGTTGATCTGGGTTTGATGGGGTCAGAACAGAAGGAGTTTCTCCTGATTCTACAGAATCCGAGTCGGAAGCATTCGATTCAATCGCAGGCTGCATTTGAATCAATTCATCATCCACGGATGGAGTTTCTAGAGACGAAGCTGACGAATTGTCCTGGGGCAAATCTACAGTTTGCTCTAGTTGAGGTATGGGATGAGAAATTTCCTGCTGAATCTGGGCTTGGCTAAACGGTCGAAAAGCTATCTCACCCCGAGTCAGACCAATAGTCACAACAAGAATTAGACAGCAGACAAAAGTAATACCGAGGATAAACAGAGCAAACACCTCACCAGGGGAAAGGGGCCGATCAGTAGGGTCAAGATACGCAGAGGAACGAAAGCTTTTTGACCGAGAAGCTGAACGGCTGAGGTCGGTTGAGGATTGAATTACGGATACGCGAGAGTAACCAATCTTTAAGTCGTAAGCAAATCGCCGTTCGGGGCTACTTAGCGTAGCATAGGCTTCGTTCAACTCCTGAAATTTGGCGATCGCCACCGCCGCAGGCAGAGTCGTAGTGTCTGGATGATAAAGCTTACTCAGTTCGCGGTAAGCCCGACGAATTTGCTGAGCAGATGCTGAGGGAGGCAGCCCCAGCAACCCATAGTAGCTATTAGCCAGCCTTTGCTCTGGCGTTTCCTGGTTATTAGAGTTTGGGGTTGCTCCACTGCGAGTCACACAAAACCCTCTGCTGCTCGTTGCAATACGCTTACTGGTCTCGACTATTTTAACTGGGTTCAGCAGTTTGCTTAGAAACGGTAGGACGCATATCCTAAACAAAAATTTTTAAGCTCTAAACCCTACCCTTAGAACACGATTTCAAAACACTCAGTTCGGGTCAGGCGAATTTGCGCCAGGGTGAAAACAACTGGAATCACACGACCGTAGTTAGTGGCGATCGTCCGCCAGCCCAAGTCAGCAAAAAACCAGGCCCACATGGCTGGTCCCAAGAGTGCAAAAATGCTGCGAACAGTTCCGTATCGGGCGGCACTTAAAGCCATGCCTCGATAGGCCGTCTGAAGTGCAGCCTGACTTTGAATTTGAGCAGCTACCGTTGCACCGCCCTTGACGATTGCCTGCTTTGCCACATGATAGGTTGCAGCATGAAGTGCGAACTGACGAGCGACATGCTGGAGTAGCCAGGGACGAATCACTGAACTAACAGCAAGTGCTCCACCACCTTTTAGCAACAGACCCAGCGGGTCTTGCTGCATCGGAGCCGGAAGTTGTTTGGCAAGCTGCGATTGAGAGAGCGATCGCTGAATCTTCCCACTCAGAACCCTTTGCTCAGCAGCAGGCAGTTTTTTCCAAGCTCGGTTGAGCAGGTCTAGAAACAGTTCTGCCTCCAAATCCATCGTGGAAAAGTTTTCCCCGTAAGGAATTTTGAGGTAGCGGCAGACTTGAATGAGCACCTGTCGATAGTTAACTTGATTGGTCTGACCTCGCAAAACAGTCATGCCATCGGCAGCTAGAAAGCGGAATCTGTCTTCTAATGCATCCAACCAAATCTGGCGATCGCAGCTTTGCACATCTAGCGGATCAGGTGTGTAAACGTAATCGAGTGGATTAAACTTGCGGCGAAACAGAATTTCAGTTAAGACTTGCAGTTCTTCTTCTGTTGCCAACTCTAACCCTGCTCTCAGTTCATCCACCTTAAATTCCTCCCCTTTGTGCGAAGCCTAGATGTTTGGAAGATTCTTTGCGGCTTACAACTTCTACGTCCTATTGCGAACCTAACTATTGCAAGCCTAATTGTTTGCCAGCCTAATTGTAAGTAAAGCGTCAGTAGAGCTTTTCCTGCTCAAATTCTTCCCGCAATTTTCCTGCTTGTCCCATATTCTACTGAATTGCAGGCATAACAGGATTGCTCATGGTTGACATAGCGGTAATTGGGGCAGGACTGGCAGGGTTAATTTGCGCCCGACAGCTCCAGCAAGTGGAATATCAGGTTGTCGTCATCGAAAAATCGCGTGGCTTAGGTGGACGGGTTGCAACACGACGGTTGCAGGACACCTGTGCCGATCACGGAGTCCGGTATTTAGAAGACCAGGGTGAACTGTCGCAGCAGTTGATCCAGATTTTGAGCGATCGCCAAATTCTACATCCCTGGCTCAAAACCCCTTATCAGTTAGAAGCTGAGACTTTACGTCCGACGTCCCCTTCCTTACGATATGCAGCATCGACGGGGATCACATCTGTAGCTAAGTTTTTGGCGACAGATTTGGAAATTTTGCGAGGGCAACGGGTCATAGCGATCGCTCCTGCTACTGATGAGTGGGAACTTCAGCTAGAACCGACGGCGGGTGAACCAATCCCTAACTTTCGAGCCAGAGCCCTGGTTGTAGCGATCCCTGCACCACAGGCGTTGGCGTTGATCGAACCCCTGAGTTCAGTAGTACCCACCAATTTCTTAAAGAAGCTGCGTTCGGTTGAGTTTGAGCCGTGCTTGAGTGCGATCGCCACCTACCCTACCGGTTGTCAGCAAGACCTTGCAAACTTCGCAGAAGCAATTACTTTCCCTAAAGATTCAGACTTAACTTGGCTGAGCATAGAGAGCAGCAAACGCCCTGGCGATCGCCAACCCGTTATAGTCGCACAGAGCAGCCCTGAATTTGCTCAACGTCATCTAGCCACCACAGACTTACAGCCAGCAGGACAGCATTTGCTGGAGCAAGCAGCCAAACTGGGATTGCCCTGGCTGAATACGCCCGAAACTTTGCAGGTGCATCGGTGGCGCTATGCTTTTGCCAGTCAGCCTTTAGCTGACCAATATTTGGAAACCAATGCACCGTTACCCCTCGTGTGTAGTGGTGATTGGTGTGGCGGCAGGCAAACTGAAAATGCCCTCCGTTCGGGTAGGGAGGCAGCGATCGCCATCAACCAGCAGCTAGAGCGGCGATCTATGCCGCCCATCAACCTGCTTTTATAGCGTGGGCTGCTTGCAGGCATCTGCGGATGTAAGCCTTAGTGTACGGGCAGTTCGCGAACTGCTCCTACAAGAATTTGTGGTTTATACAAGTGGAGATTACTTAAGCAAAGAGGAGAAGGTACATACCCCGATTCAGGCAGTAGTAAACAAAACAAAAGCCTAAATTTTTGGCAGAAGTTTACTTTCGCCAAAAATTTAGGCTTTTGTTAAGAAGAGGTTTGAAAAGTTTAGTTTGTTGCCCAAAAAGAGTAAGGACGTTGCACTTGGGCAAACTGCTGCACTCTAATCCAGGGGCTATCTGCTAAAAACTTTGCTACAGCGCTAGAGACTATCCGCAGCCCCTTCACTGTTGTCTCTGCTGGAATCTTGCTCAGACTCATCTGAATCTTGAGCCATGTTGCCACCACCATACCGTCTTCTACCAAACCGACCCGTGTTGGTACGCTTACGGAATTTGCGAGCGTATGCCTGATTACGAAGCGCTTTTTCTTTCTTTTGGTTACGGCGCTTAGCCATTCTTGACCTCTTTAGAGCAATGAACAAATAGTAAAACCATTAGCTGAACCTCCCGAAGTAGGGAACTCACACAAGAGTATCAGCCATACCAACAGGTGGCTGATTTCGAGAAAGTGATCAACTATCTGAGGGATTTCACCCCAAACGGTTTGCAAGAAGTTAACTCTAACACAATCTCAGGACACTAATAATTTTGCTTGAGCGTTTAGGACTGAAGCTTAGCAGCATCGGCTAACACCTGGGCAAATTGCAATGCCTCTTCTGGTGTAGAAATTTTGCCTTCCGCTTGAGCAATTTGAAGTGCTTCTAGAAGTTGACCAATTTGCGGACCAGGAGGCAATTTCAACTTGGACATCAGGTCACGACCCGTGAGTAGTGGAGTGGGATGGGCAACGGGATCACGGGGATCAAGAAATCGCTCAATCAAAGGAGCAATCGCCTCGATTGAGATATCCATTGCAACAGCTAACACCACCAGCGCCGGAAAGATTGCTCCAACTTGCTGAAAGAAAAAATACTGTTCTCGCAAAGATGTCGTGGGCAAAACCAGAGATGGCATCTGGGGCAGAAATTTAAGTGCCATCAAAACTGCCTGGACTTCCGTGCGGCTGTATTTTAAGCGCCACAGTTCTGGTTCAGCAGTTTCTAGTGTCCCAATTAGACGAGTCAGCTTTGCCACCTTGAGCCAGCTCCGTCCAGCGCCAGAAAATTTTTGCTGGTCGCGGACCCAGCCCAATAGCTCTAAACCCAGAGAGGGACAGGCATTGCTGAGGGCGATTGCCGCCTGATCAATTTTCTCAATTTGCGTTAACCCTTTTACAGTCGCATGAGGCAGCCAATATTGCAGTAAACCGTCCTGCCACGCCATCTTCAAAAACGGCGTCCCTTTAGGTGTGCTTAACAGATAGCTCAGTTCTGCCTGGACTCTTTCTGCGGCAATTTCCTCTAGCAATCCTGCTAGCTTTTGAATCGTCGTTTGGGTTTCTGGCTCCAGCGTAAAATCAAGTTGAGCCGCCTGACGGTAAGCCCGCAGCAGTCTCAGTGGATCTTCCTTTAAATTTTCGGGAGCGATCATGCGAATGAGTCGCTGCTGCAAGTCACCGTAGCCTTGCAGCGGGTCAAGCAGTTCCTCGGTGTGCGGATGGTAGGCGATCGCATTTACTGTAAAGTCGCGCCGTTGCAGGTCAGTTTCTAAGCTGTGACCGACCTGCTGAGCAAAGTCGACCGTCGCCATGTCAAATACGACCCGCGCAATTTGCCGTTCTGCATCAAGCAAGACAAATCCAGCCTTGTAGTGATTGGCGATCGCCCGTGCCGTTTCGACTGCCCTTTCTGGCAGTACAAAATCTAAATCTAAATACTCGGCGTTTCGTCCGAGCAGGGCATCTCGAACATTTCCCCCCACTAAATAGGTTGCCCTGGGTAGCCACTCTCGTCCAAAGGGCCAGGTCTGGGGAAACAAAACTGACGCAGCAGCAGGACATTCCTGCGGTGGGTCACAATCTAAGTTCAAATTTGTACAGTTCAACAGCCTAATCCAGGCAAAAAAATAACTTGGGCGCTTGTCTTTCATTTTGCAACATCACTCGATGGTCGGTGATGGCTTTGGCAAAACTTGAGCTAGAGTAGCAGAAAAGAGGCTAGACATCGCTATAGTCTTTTGCAAAAAGGTATTTGTTTAATGCTGACTGGCTTCGCTAGCCAACATCAAATATCGCTTACTCGCGGATTGCACGGAGGAAATTAAGATGTGTATTTGCGTAAACTGCCACTACGTCGATCGCTGCACAACTTACCATGCGGTCGAAGGGCAGCATCAGCAACCCCATCTGACGGAATTTCCTACATTTGAGGCAACAGAACCCACCATCAACGTCAACATTCGCAATCACGGCGATGAGATTGAAATGGAATGGGACGTTGTGGGTTGCCTCAGTTTTAAGGAAGAAGCAGGCAAGTGGGCAAGGCTACGCCCAGGCGAACTAGTGCCAACTTGAGCAGGAGCGATTCGCCAAGGCAGGCTTACCATAGAACTACTGCCTGTCTCTAAAGCGTATGAGCTATTGCCTTAACCCAGTTTGTCAGCAGCCTAAAAATCCTGATAGTGCTAATTTCTGTCAAACTTGTGGGTCGAGGTTGCGACTAGCTGAACGCTACAGAGCAATTCGGCTAATTGGGCAAGGTGGCTTTGGCAGAACGTTTCTAGCTATTGATGAGTCGGTTTCAAATCAGCCTTGCTGTGTGATTAAGCAGTTTTTGCCGACTAATGCAGGTAGAAATTTGCAGAAAGCGGCAGAGCTTTTTCGTCAGGAAGCAGAGCGACTGGCAGAATTAGGGCGACACCCTCAAATTCCCAGACTATTGGCGCATTTCGAGCAATCAGACGGCCAATACCTGGTGCAAGAATTCATTGACGGGCAAAATCTGGCTGAAGTGCTGGCAGAGGAAGGTCCATTTAGCGAAACCGAAATTCGCGAACTGCTAGATGATTTGCTGCCCGTCCTGCGCTTCATTCACAGCTACCAGGTGATTCACCGCGACATTAAGCCTGAGAATATCATTCGTCCTAAAACGGGCGATCGCCTTGTCCTGGTAGATTTTGGAGCTTCAAAGTACGCGACCGGGACCGCTCTGGACCAAACTGGAACCGTGATCGGCAGTGCAGGTTTTGTCGCGCCAGAGCAGGCGATCGGTAGGGCAGAATTTGCCAGCGATCTTTACAGTTTGGGCGTTACCTGTGTGCATTTGCTGACAGCAATGCATCCGTTTGACCTTTATTCGGTCAGTGAAGATGACTGGATCTGGCATCAGTATTTGGTAGAGCCTGTCAGTGCAGAGTTGGAGAGGATTTTAGATAAATTGTTGCAGCGGGCAACCAGTCAGCGCTATCAGACCTCTACAGAAGTGTTACAAGATTTAAGCGCAAAGCTAGGTGCTGTGAAGACGAGTCGCTCAATAGCTGCCGTGAAGCAAGCTCCAAATAGAGTAACTGAATCGTCTTTAGCCTGGGCACGTCCTCCGCTATCAATTGAGCTAGGGCAGGAATTAGGTGAACCTGGCAAGCAATCTCGCAGCAGACAATCTACTCAAAATAGTCAAACGACCAATCGCCAGTTAGCAAACTGGCAATGCGTGCAAACGCTTTTGGGGTTTCCGGGAGGTGTGACGGCGATCGCCATCAGTCCCGATGGGCAGACCCTTGCTAGCAGCAGCACCGACAAAACAATTCGGCTGTGGAATTTGTTCACTGGAGATTTAGAGCAAACCCTGGGGCGATCGCTCTGGTTTCGCACCGGACACACCGACCGCATCAACAGCCTAGTCTTTAGCCTTGATGGACAAACCCTGATCAGCGGCAGCGACGACAGCAGCCTAATTTTGTGGAATTTGCGTGATAGACGAGCTAGCGTTACTCTCGACAGCCCAAGCTGGATTGTGGGAGCGATCGCCCTTACACCAGACGGACAGTTTCTCGCCAGCGGCAGCGGAGATGGC
The DNA here is from genome assembly GCF_014695875.1 of Leptolyngbya sp. FACHB-541. Taxonomy (NCBI): domain Bacteria; kingdom Bacillati; phylum Cyanobacteriota; class Cyanophyceae; order Leptolyngbyales; family Leptolyngbyaceae; genus Leptolyngbya; species Leptolyngbya sp. FACHB-541. Next base: position 26,424 of record NZ_JACJPC010000027.1, read on the forward strand.
AAAATTCATCTATGGCACCTGCCCGACCAGGAACTCATTGCCACGCTAGACAAACATCGCGATCGCATCACTTCCCTTGTGATCAGTCCCGATGGGCAAACCCTTGTCAGCAGCAGCTACGACAAAACGATTCGTCTGTGGGATTTGCAGCACGATCAGCTCAACAATACTCTACTCGCACACAACGATCGGGTGAATGCGATCGCTGTATGTTCGGGTTGGCGCACGATGGTCAGCGGCAGCAGCGATCGCAATGTCAAAATTTGGGACTTAAATCCAGAAGAACCCTTTCGCACCCTTGCAGCCCACACTGACTCAGTCAACTGCCTTACCTTTCATCCCAATGGACAGCTTTTTGCCAGTGGCAGTGAAGACCGCACAATTCACCTGTGGGATGCAGAAACGGGCGATCGCCTTTCCACTCTCCGCCACGCTTGGGGAGTTAACGCCCTTGCCTTTAGCTCAGATGGAGAATTTTTGGTCAGCGGCAGCTCGGATGAGACGATTAAGATTTGGAGGCAGGCTGAATGATCAATCCGTCCTACTGCCAACTCATGGCCCAATACAACCACTGGATGAATCAGAAGCTCTACGCGATTTGTGCGGAGATTCCTGATAAGGAGCGGAAGCAGGATCGGGGTGCTTTCTTCAAGTCAATTCACGGCACGTTGAATCATTTGCTGGATGGCGATCGCACCTGGATGAAGCGATTTACCGGAAAACCCTTTTCATCCCGAAGGATTGGAGGAGAACTGTATTCTGATTTTGAGCAACTCCGCCAGGAACGCGAGCAGGTTGACCAGGAAATTTTGGCATGGGCTAAAACACTTTCAGCCGAATGGCTTGCCCAACCCTTTGAATACACCAGCAACGTAGACGGCAGAACCCGAACTTTGCCGACCTGGACCCTGGTAACGCACCTGTTCAACCATCAAACGCACCATCGCGGTCAACTCACAACTTTGCTCTCTCAAATAGGGCACGATCCGGGCGTAACGGATTTACCCTGGTTGACTGAACTAAGTTTGCAGTGAGCGACAACAATTATCATTTTTGATTAACAAAAAGGTTTGAGCTATGGTCAACTCCTCCATCGAAGCCGTTCCTGTAACCGTGTTGACTGGATACCTGGGAGCAGGAAAAACAACGCTGCTAAACCGCATTCTGACTCACGAACACGGCAAAAAAGTGGCAGTGATCGTGAATGAGTTTGGCGAAGTGGGCATTGACAACCAGCTAGTGATCGATGCCGATGAAGAAATCTTTGAGATGAACAACGGCTGCATCTGCTGCACGGTGAGAGGCGATCTGATTCGCATCATCGGCAATTTAATGCGGCGACGCGACAAGTTTGATCATCTGGTGATTGAAACGACTGGATTAGCTGATCCCGCTCCCGTGATTCAAACCTTTTTCGTAGACGAAGATGTCAATTCTCAAATGCAGTTAGATGCTGTTGTGACGGTAGTTGACACTAAGCACATTTGGGAGCATTGGGACAGCAGCGAAGCACAAGAGCAAATTGCCTTTGCCGATGTGATTTTGCTCAACAAAACTGATCTGGTTGAGCCAGCCCAACTGCAGGAGTTGGAGCAGCGAATTCGGGGAATGAATGCGATCGCCAAAATCTATCACACCCAAAACTGCTCGGTTGAAATGGATTCCGTCTTAGGTGTAGGTGCATTTGACCTTCAGCGGGCACTAGAAATTGATCCGCAGTTTCTCAATGAAGATGCCCACGAGCACGACGAAACGGTTACTTCGATCGCGCTGGTTGAGTCGGGTGCAATTAACGGCGAAAAGCTGCAAGCCTGGATCAGCCAATTGCTACAAACCCAGGGTCCTGATATTTTTCGGATGAAGGGAATTTTGAATCTGGCGGGTTCTGACCAGCGGTTTGTATTTCAAGGCGTACACATGATTTTTGACGGCAGACCCGATCGCCCCTGGAAGCCCAATGAACTTCGCAAGAATGAACTAGTTTTCATCGGTCGCAACCTGGACGAAACCAAACTGAGAGAGGATTTCCGGGCGTGTCTAATGTAGGTGCAGCTAATCGTCAGCTTGTAGAACCGTTCTGGCAAGGCAATCTAAATGACTACGTGACAGCGATCGCCTGGTCGCCCAACGGTCAAATTCTTGCCGCTAGTTCTGCTGCTGGAGAGGTTGTAATCGTAGATATTGAGACGCGATCGCTCCGGTCTATACAAACGGGCAATGGGCGATCGCTCAACTGCCTGGGTTTCTCTTCAGACGGTCAATTTTTAGCAACAGGCGGGCAAGAGGGATGGGTCAAAATCTGGCAGATTGAAGCTGGAGATTTCACATTAATCACGACGATTGAAAACCCCCCGGTTTGGATCGATCACCTCGCCTGGAATCCTAAACACAACGAGCTAGCGTTCAGTCTAGGACGCGATGTCCAAATTTGGGATGTGGAAGCTGGCAAAGTTACGGCTACCTTAAACTTTGAGGCATCGTCTGTTTTGGATCTAGTGTGGCATCCCCAGGGTGAATTTTTGGCAGCGGCAGGACATCGAGCTGTCAAGACCTGGAACCGTGAAGCTTGGCACAGCGACCCAACTACCTGGGAACTGATAGCCGCAAGCGTGGCGATCGCTTGGTCGCCTAACGGAGAATATCTAGCATCCGGCAACATGGATCGAACATTGCTGGTCTGGCAATGGGGCAATCCCTATCCCTGGCAGATGCAGGGCTTTCCGGGTAAAGTGCGGCAGCTTGCCTGGTCAGACCTGTTAACTAAAACAGGTGCACCACTGTTGGTGACCAGCAGTCAAGAAGGACTAATCGTCTGGGCAAAACATCCCGATGAGTCAGTTGGCTGGGGCGCAAATGTACTGAATTTGCATGAGGGAACGGTGCAGGCGATCGCCTTTCAACCGGGCACCGCACTACTGACATCTGCTGCTAACGACGGTTGGATCGGGTTATGGCAACAAGCCTCAAAAGTTGTCCAAATCCTAGAAGGAGCACCTCAGGGATTCTCTTGTCTGGCATGGCAACCCAGCGGTCAAAAACTAGCCGCCGGAGGACAAAACGGCGAACTGCTGATCTGGTCACAACTTAGCCAAGCAAAAGGACTGGGTTAGTTCACCGCTTCTAGCTCAAAATAGAAGTCTGTTTGATTGCTTTCAGCAGCTGACAGGGCCTCAATTACCTCCGCCGGATCGCGGCGAAACTGACGCTGAACGACTGTCCAGCATGCATCGCGACCATCGGTTGTGACGGGAGCCAGGTTTCGCAATTGTCGCAGAGAGTTCATGCAGGCGGGGCAGTCACAACCAAACAGAGCAACGGCTGCATCGCTTTCTGCCTCGCTAAATGCCAGCATGGGATACTCAGCATTTGGATTCTCGTAAACTCTGGAGTCGTCGCTAACTGAGGCATTAGTAAACGTTGGAGCGATTGGAGCCGCAGCCTGAACCGAATCGCCAGTTTGCGCTGGACCAACAACCGGAATATTGACAGGAGCCGCAAGGCTAGCAACGTGTTGCGCTGGAGCTACCCGTGTGCAGCTAAACTGATTAGGCTGCAGTTGGGAGGGGCGGCACGTCACAGGCTCAACCGACTCAGCAGCAACAAGTACACCTGCATGAGCCGAATTCGTTACTACTAGCAAAGACAGCATCGCCCCAGTCAAACTGGGAAGGGATACTAGACTGAGGGCAATCTTACTTTTCATAACTCAATCTTTGAAAAGGGTCGTTTAACTGTAAATCTTGCGGCAGCCGCTACACGACAGATTTCTTGAAATCTGTACGTGTTATCCAGATGCTAAATATTTTAGAGTCTATGCTCAGATTACTCTAGCAGGCAAAACCTGCCGGTTCAGGAAAAATGCAATGCAATTTCTATTTTGGGCAAGAAATTACCCTGAACTTCGCCTAGCGAATGGCGTACAGCCGTAAAATTATTGTTAGAGTTTTCAAACGGTCTTCGCGGTTTTGCGGGAAGAAAACACTGAGGAATGGGAGCAGTCTTTACAACTCTTAAAGTACTTTAACTATTCCTCAGATAGGGCAGGCAGGGTGTTGCATCTATAGAATTTGTTTGCCTCCTCGATCCGTTAGGGCGAGGCTGTTTTTTTGCGTCTGGCGGTGCGAAGCAGTTCCCCCTTTGGGGTAATCGCTCTTCTTTCCTAAAACTCACAACTCCTATTCCTTTCCAATCAAGGCAAACTTGAGATCGCCATAATTTAAGAAGCGATTCAGGCTATTCATACAGCTAATCGATTAGAGTTCATTTACGGCAACTGCACAGGAGGTTTCTACCTAACATGAATCGAGCAATTTCCTTAGAGAAAACATTTCCTCCCGCAGCAGAAAAGCAGCCTTATGTGCATGATCTGCATGGGGATCAACGGCATGACGATTATTTTTGGATGCGCGATCGCCAAGATCCCAAAGTAATTGCTTACCTAGAAGCAGAAAATGCCTACACCCAATCCGTGATGCAGCACACGGAAGAACTGCAAACCATGCTGTACCAGGAAATGCTGGCTCGAATTCAAGAAACCGACCTATCAGTGCCCTATCGCAAAGGCGATTTCTACTACTATTCGCGCACTGAAGAAGGTAAAGCTTACTCGATTTACTGCCGCAAACGAGGTAGCCTCGACGCACCCGAAGAAGTGCTGCTTGACCAAAACCAACTTGCCGCAGAGCATGAGTTTTTTCAGCTTGGTTTATTGCAGGTTAGCCCTGACCATCAGCTACTAGCATATTCCGTCGATACCAGCGGGTCAGAACGCTACACGCTATTTTTCATGGATCTGGAAACTCGCCAGTTGTTCCCAGAAGGCATTACCGAAACTTCGCCTGCTTTTGCCTGGGCGAATGACAGCAAGACCGTATTTTATACGCAAGTAGACGCGACCAATCGTCCGTTTAAGCTGTTTCGACATGAGGTGGGCAACAACACGGCGGAGGATGCGCTGATCCACCACGAAGCCGACGATTCGTACTTTCTGGGGGTCGGTAAGACCCGCAGCGAAGCTTACATTTTGCTGCACCTGGAGAGCAAAATTACTTCAGAAGTGCATTACCTGGAAGCTAACAATCCGACGGATGAGTTTCGGTTGATTCATCCGCGATCGCCCGGGATGGAGTATGGCATTGAACATCACAACGACTCCTTTTACATTGTCACTAACGACAATGCGATCAACTTCAAGCTGATGAAAGCTCCGGTAGATGCACCCGCCAAGGAAAATTGGCAGACGGTGATTCCCCATCGCGAAGACGTGATGATATCCGGTGTGAGTGCCTTTGCGGACCATCTGGTGATTTATGAGCAAGCGGCAGGCTTACCGACAATTCGTGTTCGTCAGCTTTCCACAGGTGATGAACATGATATTGAATTCCCAGAGCCGACCTACGACGTTTCCCCTGGCGGCAACCCAGAATTTAACACGACAATTCTGCGATTTAGCTACACCTCTCTGGTGACTCCTAACTCGGTCTATGACTACAACATGGAAACACGAGAACGGGAGCTAAAGAAGGAAACTCCCGTTTTGGGTGGCTATGACAAAACCCAGTATGTGAGCGAACGCATCACTGCAACTGCTGCGGATGGCACTCAAGTTCCAATCTCGATTGTTTGCAAAAAAGGGATTGAGAAGAATGGCGCAAACCCATTCCTGCTGACGGGCTACGGCTCCTATGGCTTTAGCTACCCAGTGTCGTTTTCGTCCAGTCGGCTGTCACTGTTAGATCGGGGCGTGGTGATGGCGATCGCCCACATTCGCGGCGGTGCTGAAATGGGGCGCACGTGGTACGAAGACGGCAAGTTTTTGAAAAAGAAGAATACTTTTACCGACTTCATTGCCTGTGCCGAGCACGTGGTTGCAGAAGGCTGGACATCGAGCGATCGCCTCGCTATCTCTGGTGGCAGTGCAGGTGGCTTACTGATGGGAGCCGTGATTAACGCCCGCCCTGAACTGTTTAATATCGTGGTGGCTCACGTTCCCTTTGTGGATGTGGTCACCACCATTTTGGATACGTCCCTGCCGCTCTCGGCGTTGGAATGGGAAGAGTGGGGCAACCCCAACGACAAAGCCTACTACGACTACATGAAGTCCTATTCGCCTTATGACAACGTCGAGGCAAAGGATTATCCGCATTTGCTGATCACTGCTGGCTTAAATGACTCCCGTGTGCAGTACTGGGAACCCGCCAAGTGGACGGCAAAGTTGCGATCGCTCAAAACCGACAAAAACATTCTGCTGCTCAAAACCAACATGGGTGCAGGTCATGGTGGTGCATCCGGACGCTACGAGCGACTCAAGGAAATTGCTTTTGAGTATGCGTTTTTGTTGGATCGATGGGGGATGGTTTAGAAGAAAGGAGCTGATCAAGGTTGATTTTTTATGTATTTAGCACATAAAAAATCAACCTTGATCAGCTCCTCATATCCCAGCAATATCTTTGTCATTTTAGCTACAACTGATTCTGGTAATCTATGATGTTGAATCAACTTGATTAAGTTGCAGCGGGTTAGATTAGGGTCGGTGAAATGAAAAGCACCCTGGAGTAAAAAATTAAATGATTGAAGTTGAGCATTTGAGTAAGGTCTATGGCTCGACCCCAGCGATCCAGGATGTCACGTTTGCGGTAGAGCCAGGGGAAATTTTGGGATTTCTTGGCCCCAACGGAGCCGGAAAGACCACGACCATGCGAATTTTGACCGGATATTTGCCTGCAACGGGTGGTACAGCTAAGGTTGCCGGGTTTGATGTGCATGAAGACTCGATGGCAGTCCGCAAGCGAATTGGCTATTTGCCAGAAACGCCACCGCTTTACCCCGACATGACCGTTGAGGGATTTTTGTATTTTGTGGCGCGGCTGAAAGGCGTGGCGGCAGGCGATCGCTCCAACCGAGTCCAGTCTGCCCTATCTCGCTGCAACCTCCAGGAAAAGCGTAACGTCTTAATTCGCAAACTGTCCAAGGGCTTTCGGCAACGGGTAGGAATTGCTCAGGCGATCGTTCACGATCCACCCGCCATCATTTTGGATGAACCGACCGTCGGGCTTGACCCACGCCAAATTATTGATGTTCGCAATCTGATCAAAAGTCTGGCAGGAGATCACACGATTATCCTCTCGACCCACATTTTGCCAGAGGTCAGCATGACCTGTAGCCGCGTCGCCATCATCAACAGGGGGCGCGTCGTTGCGACCAACACCCCTGACCAACTGGTCGCGCAACTCAGAGGTGGTGCAGGCTATGAGCTAGAGGTCGAAGGTAATTTTGAGGCTGTGCAGCAGCGGTTGCAGACCTTACCCGGAGTTCAGGCTGTAGAAGCGATCGCCGCCGAAATGCTGCCCGAAAATCATTACAAAATTCGTATCACTTCCACACCCGAAGCCGATCCGGGGCGAGATGTTGCAGCGGCGATCGTTGGGACTGGGCTGGGACTCTATGAAATGAAACGGGTTCAGGTCAGCCTGGAAGATGTGTTCCTGGAACTCACTACTGAAGAGAAAACACCAGACGCAAGCTTGCCAGAACCAGAACTCACAGAATCAGACCCATCAGAGGTGACAGGCTCCTCACAGCCATCAGGAAATTCATCAGAAGGAGAAGCAGCTTAGATGCGTGTCATCTTAGGAAACGTTTTGGCGATCTACCGTAAAGAGCTGCAAAGCTATTTTGCTTCCCCCTTTGCCTACATCATCGCAGGGGTGTTTTGGCTGCTCAGCGGTATATTTTTTGCGATATTAATGCTTAGCCCTCAGGGGTTAATCGCTCAAATTGCCCTTCGCGATCAGATGGGTGTAACCGAACCAGTCGATGTTGCCTATGAATTCCTCAATGCTTATTTAGGAGTACTAGGTTCACTCTCCCTGTTTTTGCTGCCAATGCTCTCGATGGGGCTGTATGCCGAAGAACGCAAGCGCGGCACCCTGGAATTGCTTGCTACTTCCCCGATCACAAACTGGGCCGTGGCACTGGGTAAACTGCTGGGCGTGCTGACTTTCTTTATCACAATGGTGCTGCCGCTGCTGGTCTACGAGTCGATCGCCCTTAGCGCTGCCGACCCGCCCGTTCAGCCTACCGTCATGCTGTTGGGTCACGCAGGTTTGATTCTACTTGCAGCTGGAGTGTTATCCCTGGGCATGTTTGTCTCTTCGCTCACTGACAGCACCATTTTGGCTGCAATTCTCACTTTTACGCTGATCTTGTTTTTGTGGATTGTTGAGTCGATCGCCGGAAGCCTCAGCGGTTGGGCAGGAGAAGCCTTAGGACATCTTTCTCTCCTGAAACACTATACCGACCTGATTCAGGGCACTGTCAACACCAGTGGGTTGATTCTGTTTGCTAGCTATATTCTGCTAGGGATCTTTCTTACTGCTCAGTCGATTGAAACCTTCCGGTTCCAGCGCTCGTAGAAACTGTTTAGATAACAAATTGTCCTCGTAAGGGCGTAGCATTCGGCAGAAAGTCTCTGGAGAGCCACAAGTCACCGCCCGAATGCTACGCCCCTACCCCTAGCTGGACAATCTAATCCAATCTGGATTCTCCTAATCCTCAATTCCTAACTCCTAATCCCCTTCATTCCCATGAAAACTGCCATTAAATGGAAATACATTAAATATCTGTTTTGGCTAGGTCCAATACTGATCATCATGGGGCTTTCAGCCGGAGTGGTTGCTGGAAGTTGGGGTCCTTTACCTCTAGCTTTGATTATGGCTGGAGTTATCATTTCAGTGATTTGGCTGTTTTCTGAACCCACTGTCCTGAAAGGATTTTTGGGTAGCCGTTCGACTCAAGCTGGCACCAACGCCCTAGCTGCAACCCTGGCGGTTTTGGTGATCTTGGGACTGATTAACTTCCTGGGTGTGCGCTACTCTAAGCAGGTTGACCTGACGGAAAATCAGCTATTTACGCTCTCACCCCAGACCCAGGAGGTTTTGCAAAACCTGGAACAGCCCGTCAAAGTGTGGGTGTTTGCCATTACGCCGAACCCAAACGATCGCAGGCTGCTCGAAAACTATCAGCGGCAGAGCAATCAGTTTAGCTTTGAGTATGTTGACCCTCAGGCACGACCGGGATTAGCACGAGATTTTGGGGTACAGCAGGCGGGTGAGGTCTATCTGGAAAGAGGCGAAAATCGGACATTCCTTCAGCAGATTGCTCAAGAGCCACTGTCAGAACGCAGAATTACCAATGCAGTTGGGCAAATCGCCAGCGATCGCCAACCCAAGGTTTATTTCCTTCAGGGACATGGAGAGCGAGCACTGGAGCCGGGGCAGGGTAGCTTCTCTCAAGCTCTGGGCAGTCTGGGGGATGAAAACTTTGTTGCCGAACCGCTGAACCTAGCTGAAAATCCAGACATTCCTGAAGACACAACGGTTTTAGTATTGGCTGGACCCCAGCGAGCACTACTACCACCAGAAGTCACCGCCCTGCGAAACTATCTTCAGCGCAAAAGCGGACTGCTGTTGATGCTCGACCCCGACACCGATCCGGGTTTAGGGGCACTGCTGCAAGACTGGGGCATCAGCCTGGACGATCGCCTGATTATTGACCCCAACGGACAGACAGCCGGAGTGAATGCAGCAGTCACCATCGTTACACAATACGGTGTTCACCCAATTACAGAAGAGTTTGGCGATGGCATTTCCTTCTATCCGCTGGCTCGACCGATTGGCGTAACTGAAACCTCAGAAGTAGAAGCCTCACCGCTGCTGCTAACGGGCGATCGCGTCCAAGCAAAGCCTATTCCCGAAAGTGGTGAGCTAAACTTTGACCCCAATCTTCCGCCGCAAGGTTCACTGACGTTGGGTGTAGCGCTGAGCCGTCCTGTACCCGACGAAGCACCACAAGCAGAAGCAAGCCCCAGCCCTGCGCCATCTCCCTCACCTGAAGCATCAGCATCTCCTACACCATCCCCTTCACCTGAAGCGTCAGCATCTCCAGACGCAGATGAAGCCACTGAAGCGGAGGACGATGAAACCGCATCGGAAACCAGACTAGTTGTGATTGGCAACTCTAGCTTTGCGACAGACGGACTGTTTGAGCAGCAGCTCAATGGCGATGTGTTTCTCAACTCGGTAAACTGGCTAAGCCAGCAAGATACTCAGGTGCTTTCCATTCGTCCCAAAGAGGCAACCAATCGCCGCATCATCATGACACCTCGACAGCAGATCACCTCAGCCCTGACCGCACTGGTGATTTTGCCTGTGTTGGGCTTTGGGGCGGCAATTTTAGTTTGGCTACGACGGCGATAAGGAGTTAGCGCAAATGAAGTTTAAGCCGACTACTCTGGCACTGGTGGCGATCGCCGCCATTCTAGGTGGAGTTGTTTATTTCACCGAAACCCGCAATTCCTCCGACCCAGAAGCGACAGAAGGGGCAGACGGTAGCATCTTTGAATTTGAAGAAGACCAGGTGCAGTCCTTCACGGTAGAAACGCCAGAACGAACCCTGTCTTTTGAGAAAGATGATGCAGGGCAATGGCAAATGCAGCAGCCGGAATCTGGTCTGGCGAGTGATGCCTCTGTTGCCTATTTGCTGAATTTGTTGGCGACTGGGGAAAGCGATATCATTCTCACTGTCCCTGCTACCGATGCAGCAGAATTTGGTCTGGATGAACCGACAGCAACGATTAATGTCGTGCTGGACAACCAGGAAACCCACCAGTTGATTTTGGGTAGCGCCAACTTTGACAATAGTGCGATTTACGCTCAGGCTGATCCAGAAGCTGACTCCGAGCCTGAACCAGCGACTGAGGAAGGGAATTCAGAGCAAACAGCCGACGCGCCAGAAATCAGCGTCTTACAGGTTTCTCCAGACTTTGAGAATGCAGTGAATCGTCCGTTAGAGGAATGGCGATCGCAGCCCGACGAACCACCTCCTACAAATTCACCTTCACCCTCCACAGCGCCACCTGATACGAGTGGATCGGGTGCCGCGGAACCTGAAGCGAGTCCACCCGCAGCAAATCCACCTGCAGCAAATCCGCCTGAATCAAGTGAACCTGAGGCGAGTGCCCCCGCAGTTAGTCCACCTGCAGCTGAATCAACACAACCCGCAGAAGGAAATTAAGCAGATTTCCGAGGAAGGGTAGAACTTGCGCAGGGGCGAACATATGTTCGCCCCGCTTAGCATTTTTAGCTCCTGATGAGGAGGTTTTTGAAGAATTGTTTCAGATTTATATACCTACGGAAAGAAATTTACTGGACTTGTTACTCTACGAAAAGAGATGAATTTACTCCTTCGCCATGACAAAAATTCCTGACAGCGTCAGCACTCTGGAGCTATCTAAGCTCTGCATTTACAAAGCTCTAAAAGAGATAGAGAAAGAGATAGAAGCTCAGCAAGAACAGGATAACAAGACCGAGAAAAAGGACTGATAGTTAGCAGTCCTCGATCATTAGTCCTGAGTCATTGGCTATTTGTCATTTGTGAGAAGTTGACTACAGAGTTAACTGCAGATGACAAAAAACAAATAACCAAGGACAAAGTTATAGATTTGTAACTAGTCTGGTTTTCCTTAGAGCAAACTGCAAAAAGCTCTCTTGGCGAGCAATAATATTTGCCTCTGCTTCCATACTTGCCTGTAGCTGACACTGGCGATTGCCAGTCGTTAGAACGGTCTTCTCCGGTTGAATCGTCACTTCACAAGAAGTTTGTAGTGAATGCTGGTTCAGGACTGCCTGATGCTGGCGCTGCTGAACTTAGTGCGAGGGGCGATCGCATCCACCGAGATTACCGTTACAGTTCTTCCAAGTGTGCCGTAGTTAGGGAAGGGGCAGGCATTAGCGTGTAAGCGAACGGGTTACTCTAGTTTCGCAGCGTTAATGTCCTGGGTGGCGATCGCAATACCTATAGAACTCACCAAAACAATACCGTCCCTAGTTGTCCAACGGCTATAGGCGGTAAAAATTCTTTTGCTCTGACCGAGCGCAAAGACAATGGAGAGCAGATTTCAAGCAGAGGAACTTTAAGATATGGAAGTATAAAAGCTGTAAACTCACTTTTAATTCTTCCACTCATTTTGACAGGGTGAAAATTAGGGCAGGGCGGCTGTCTGAAGTAGCCATTTGACAGGAATTTCTTGTAAAGGAATAGTGAATTGTCCAGGCGGAACCCCGACTTTTAGCAATGACGATTAAGATAGATGAAGAAACGGTCAAGCTAGAAAAACCTCATGACCCAAGCCCTATTCCAGTCTGCTGCTGTTCCCCGGCTAAATGCCCCTACCCTGCATCGCTTACCTAATGGTTTAACCATTGTTGCTGAGCGGATGCCCGTCGAAGCAGTCAACCTTAGCCTGTGGCTAGGAATTGGCTCAGCGGTAGAGTCTGACTCGATCAACGGCATGGCTCACTTCTTAGAACACATGATTTTTAAGGGAACGGCTCACCTGGAAAGCGGTGAGTTTGAACGCTTGATTGAGCAGCGAGGCGCTGTCACCAATGCTGCTACCAGTCAAGACTACACCCACTACTACATCACCACTGCGCCTAAAGATTTTGCCGAACTAGCTCCCCTTCAAGTTGAGGTGGTGATGAATGCGGCAATTCCCGATGAAGCGTTTGAGCGAGAAAGGTTTGTCATTTTAGAAGAAATCCGCCGCGCCAATGACAATCCGCGTCGTCGCACCTTCTACCGTTCGATGGATCTTGGCTTTGAGCGGTTGCCTTATCGCCGTCCCGTATTGGGACCTACGGCTGTGGTTGAGCAACTGACCCCGCAGCAAATGCGCGATTTTCACTCAACCTGGTATCAGCCGCAGTCCATTACGGCTGTAGCGGTCGGCAACTTGCCCGTTGAGGAACTGATTCAGACAGTTGCAGAGAGCTTTGCTAAAGCAGAAACCCGCTCTGAGACGGCAAGCGACCACCTTCCAACGCTTCCCAACACAACTCCCGAATCTGCTTTCTCCACCATTCAGCGCCAGGAATATGTTGATAGCAGTCTGCAACAGGCGCGTCTGGTCATGGTATGGCGTGTTCCTGGTACGGTGAATCTCCAGGAAACCTATGCGTTAGATATTCTCGCTTCCGTTTTAGGACAGGGACGCACAGCCCGTCTATTCCGAGATTTGCGCGAAGAAAGAGAGTTAGTCACTAACATCTCAGTCAGCAACATGACCTACACGCAGCAGGGGCTTTTCTATATCTCGGCTCAGCTTCCGGTCGAGAACCTGGAGACTGTGGAGCAGGCGATCGCCCAACACATCCGCACCGTTCAGACAGAGCCGATTAACGAAAGTGAGATTGCCAGAATCCGCACCCTAGTTGCTAACCGATATGTTTTTGCCAATGAGACACCAGGCGATCGCGCTGGACTTTACGGCTACTATCAGTCTGTTGTAGGCGACCTCACCCCCGCACTCAACTATCCTGCCCGCATTCAGGTGATCAATGCAGCAGAGTTGCAAACTGCGGCACAGCAGTACCTTTCACCTGAAGCTTACGGTGTGATGACGATCAAACCTGCCTGATGCAGTTTTAACAAGCTGCTTCATAGGAGAAAAAATGGGAGAGGGCAAAACCTTCTCCCATTTTTTGATCACTCCTCAAACGAAATGAGCAGCTTACGCAGCAATTGAGCGAGTTCTTTTCGTTCTGATTCCTTTAACCCGTTGAGGAGACAATGTTCATTGGCGACGTGAGCCTCAACTGCTCTTTCAATCAGGTCAAACCCTTTGCGGGTTAACTGAATTAACGTTCCTCGGCGATCGCCCGGATCAGGAATACGCTTCACGAGATCAGCCTGTTCCAGGCGGTCAATCCGATGGGTCATCGTCCCTGACGAAACCATTAGAGTGTTGAATAGCTCCGTCGGTGAAAGCTGATATGGCTGACCAGAACGCCGCAAAGTCGCCAGCACATCAAATTCTCCAGAATGTAAGCCAAACTCTGAGAACGTCTCTTGAATTCCTCGATCTAGGTATTTCGAGAGCCGCCCCATTCTGCCGATGATGCCCATAGGGGATACGTCCAGATCAGGGCGTTCTTTCTGCCATTGAGCCAAAATCGCATCGACTAGATCGTGCTTCATTCTGCTGCTTACTCAACTGAATTCTCGACATCAACTATCTTAACATCAAGATATTTTGCTACAATCTTGGCATCAAGTATCTTGCCTTCGAGATAACTAAGGATTTTCACCCATGAATGAACGGACGATTTATCTTTTAGCTGCCCTAGCAGGTGGGGCGGTTCTTCCGGTTCAAGTTGCCTTAAATACCTTACTGCGGCGCTATGTAGGGGAACCGATGCAGGTTACATTTATTTCCTATCTTGCAGGTGCTTTAGCATCACTTGTGATCTGTTTCGTTGCACGATATCCCCTTCCTGCTGCCGCTGCTCTGACTCAGACTTCCTGGTGGATGTGGATTGGTGGATGTTTAGGCACGTTTTATGTCTGGTCAACAATTTTCGCAACGCCCAAAATTGGAGCCGCTCTTGCCCTTGCACTCACGATCGCTGGTCAAATGATTGCAGCACTTTTCTTAGACCACTATGGTGCGATCGGGTTGACCCGATATGCTGCAAGCCCAACCCGCATTGCAGGTGTTGTATTAGTAGTTTTGGGTGTTTCCCTGGTTGCCTACGTAAGACGTTGATTTAATCGTTTGGCAAAAGCAAGCCCGATTATTAAATTAAGCGAACTCAATGCCCACAGAATGATCAAAGGTTCCGTCGGGTCCTGGCTCAAACGAAGAAATACGAGCGATCGCATCCAAATTAATAGGACCGTAGACATGAGGGAAAAGCTCGCTTCCTCCTTCTAGGTTCTCGTAAACGAGACGGGGGTGTAGCAGTTCAGTCTCGATGTGCAGAAGGATCAAACCTTGCATGTTTCTGAAGAGATGATTAGCAACTCGAACCACCTGGTTAGCATCAGAACAGTGAATAAAACCTTCTGACCGAAAAAACGCAGCCTCGTATTGTCCTTGACGTTTGGCGTCGTGCCACTGGCGCTCTGTGGTGATGTGGTAAATCGTCGTCATTAGATTCTTGTTAAACCGCTGTTGGTAACTTTAACAGGCTGTTTATCTCAACCACGTTGACTTGAGTACTCAATGTTTCCGTTCGGTTCAGCCATATCGCCCTCATGCCAACAGATTGGCTTCCCAAAATATCAACTTCCAAGTTGTCGCCCACATAAACACAATCTTGCGGTTTGAGCGATGCTCTGCGGCACGCTTCCAGAAAGATTTGCGGTTTGGGTTTGGCAACTCCAACCTCTTCCGAAATAATGACGAACTCGAACCTGCTTTCTAATCCCAAACGATGTAGTTTCAATTTCTGTTGGTCTGTATTTCCGTTTGAGATGATGCCCAACCTGTGACCCGATAAAGCGGAAAGGCAAGGCAAAACATCATCAAACAATGTCCAACTATCCTCATAACTCCGCAAATAAATCTCAAAACGCGCATCGGCTTCAGAATCCGAAAGGATAGGATCAACTTCTGTAAAAAGTTCTCGGATGCGACGGCGGCGATGCTCTAAAAATGAGATTTCACCCCTGGTGAAAGCGCCAAAGTACTTTAGCAGAACTGAATCCCACAATGCACAGAACTCATCTTCTGAATGAGGCAGCAAATGGTTGAATTGGCTGAGGAACAAGCGAGCCGCACAAATCTGAGCTTGCTTGTGATTGACCAATGTTTCGTCTATATCAAACAGTATCATCGTTTGCAGTATGCTAGATGCAACCAAGCTGCGCGTGGCAGCATAAGATCGCCGATCACCCGCTGTAGCTAACTTTTAATTTTCAACAGATAACTTCTCGACAATCGGCGTGCATGGGTGTTGTTAGAATGCGATCGCTTGCTTCAAGCATGAGCATGGTGCGTTCCCAGAAATCTATCGGTAGAGCAACAAGAGTTGCATTAAGGAACGAACCTTACAAGATCGGCGATCGCACTCAAATCAGCGGCAGCAGACAACCTTAAACTCAACACCAGCACCTCTCAACTGTCCACTGTAGCTACTGATATTGTCATCCAATCACTGACCGTTTAGTTCTGGAAACTTACCCAATGTGAGGGTTTGGCTTGGTACAAGGTTAAAGCCCTGTGCATAGCTTGTTGTAGTTGGAAGATTTTGAATTTTGAACCCTTGTTCTAGAAGCTTTTGTGGTTTCTTCTTAGCACTAATATTGCCGTAGACAGTAAGTTTTTTAATGGACAAAGATAAGTCCCAATCTGTAGGAGCAATAAAAGATAAATATTTTGTTTGGCTCTCTCCTGGCTTAAGTACAAATGGACGAGGCAAATCTCCTAAACTAGGTTCAGTGAACGGTATTGCATAGGGTATATCTGTTAGTGGAACATGCTTAAAAAATTCCTCAAGCCCCTCTCCGTCTGAGACAGCATAGAAAACTGGTTCGTTCTCGTATGCTGATTTAGTTACTTTGAGATACAGAGAATCAACAACTCCAATCTGGGCACCAACATTTGCAATTGTTATTGGCAAGATAAGAAAGTCTTGCTTATCTATGACATAAAGGTAGATGACAAAACGAGGAGCTACAGTTGTGAATTTTGCTCCCCTTAAACTGTTCCAATAACCGGAGATAAATAGAGAAATAGCAGATATAACTAATGAAGTTAAGTAGAAAACATCTCGAAGTTCTATTTTTGCCAATGGATTCCAGTCCATTGATAATCCTCGAAAAAACTAAGTTTGCCGCCCATTAGTATTACTATCCTCATGGTAAAGAAAAAAATCTACCCAATGCAAACCCCTAAGCATACTACAGACAACCTTAGCCACTATCCTTACCAGAACTTAAGCTGTCTAACTATTCTTAGACAGAACGTTTCTGCCTAAGATCCCACAGTGGGGAAATAGGCAGAATGATTCAGCATAACATCGGAAATTTAGCGCTTATTCTGCATAAGACGTTGCTGAAGCTAAATAGTTTGAATCCTTCCACCTATTGTGGGATACAGTGTGCCAAACAATCGCAATACGTGCCGACTGTATCGACCAGGAAAGGAGCGATCGCCCCTCCTCCACAAGCGATCGCCCCTGTCCCCTCTTTTCTCTTACCTTCTCCGATCGCGAGTCAAAATACTCATCACTTTACTAGAACTGGGAGCAGGTAAAAGCGAACTCCAAGCATGGGGTTCAGCAAAGCCACGATGATATAAATCGTGAATTGTTTTAATGACACCATCACGAGAGCCGATGATGAGAACTCGGATGCGATCGCGCTCAGTATTCTGAAGTGCGGAAACTTCTCTCTCAACGGTGGGTTCGTTGGGAGATTCCAGGAATTGAGACATAAGTTGTAACTCCTTAGTTTTTTTGAGGAAACCCCAAAAACCTAGCCACCCCGCACTAATTCACACGTTGCAATGAGTGAGAGAACTAAAAGTGAGTTGACTTTCACTTTCATGTCCTGAAGGATCAGCAACGCTTTTTTGACATGACAAGTCGGGGTGGCTAAGGGAGTGTTAAAATCCACCATTAGCCGCCAGACTGCCGATACCAGTTTGGGGGTTAGTCGCTCATTGCTGCTCGCAACAGCTTTGAGCGGCGCTAGATCTTTGGGTTTAGTGGGGTTGCCGTGAGTAAAAAAGACAACCTTAACGTGAGAGCATATCTGAGCGGACGGTATTTAGTCAAGGTGACAAGTTACAGAGTTTTTGAGCCAAGATAGAGGCGCTCTGTTTCCGCGATTTGCTATGAATCTTCTTTCAAAGCTCCGCTATGGATTGATAGCTGGGATAATGGTTGGGTTGATTCAACTGGGGGCGATCGCCTGCAATCCAGTCACTTCATCCGATTCTCCGGCTCCCTCAGTGCCCAGCCCATCCGTAACTATCGCGGCAGAGATCTCCGATAGCGATGGATTGATTCGGGTAGACCCTCCATCAGTCGCGCCAGAGTTTCGCAACGAGTGGACGGCAGAGCTAGAAGAAGAGTTTTGGCAGCGGGCAAATGTAGCGATCGAACACTACGCCGATGAGGGCTATGGCAATACCAGTGGTGAAAATGAGAAGAAATCTTATCCGCTGGCGATGTTTGACTTCCTTGCCGGAAATCGTGAGGAAGCGATCTCTTTTCTAGAAAATGATGATGCCGATGGGTCGGATCATGCCCATACCGAAGGCATTGATTATTACTTTGCCTTCACGCTAAAAGGGCAAATTCGCAAATACTTTTTCTTTGGACAGTGGCTCGATCCTGACTATCGGCAGCGTATGTTTGAGGGTGCAAAACGTTGGACAGAGGAAGACCCCAATGGGCGATCGCATCCCCTGTATGGCAACGGCACAGGAACCGGAAATGACTGGAGCGTTCAGAGACGTGGCGGTTGGGTTGATGGTCGCAACACCGATAACCTCAGAGCCATGCGAGAGGTCGCCGTTTACTTAATGGCAGAGGAAACAGGCAACGAAGACACCCGCCAGCTTTATAAACAAAAACTTCAGCGCTATGTTGAAGCTCTCTACAACATTGGGATGGGAGAGTGGGATTCAGAAAACTATCATGGTCACACCTTTTCTGCTTATCTCAACCTTTATGATTTCGCCAAAGATCCAGAAGTCACTCAGCTTGCCAAAGCAGCACTCGACTGGATGTCAGCCGCAGGTGCAGTGAAGTATTACCGGGGCGGCTTTGGTGGCCCAACCAAGCGGGACTACGGTTCCAGCAACGTGGTGTATGGGTCAGCCGCAGCTCGATTGCTCTGGCACTATTTTGGCGATGCAGTTGGCGATAATCCTGAACCCGAACGAGATGCGATTCATGTAATCACCAGTGCCTACCGTCCACCGTTAGCGGTTGTGGCACTGGCGCGTCGTGAGTTTGACCGTCCTGTAGAAGTGCTAGCTACAAAACCGACTTATGAAAACTGGAAAGAAGGAGGTGATGAACAGCCTGCTTATTGGGAAACCACCTTCTTTGGTCAAACCTATCAAATGGGAAGCGTCGCGGCAGATTTTGCCGATGGAGATGTTGGACCGTTTAAGTTAATGGCGGATAACTCAGAGCGAGGAGTCGATTATTTTGTGGTGAATACGGGAGGCGATCGCGTCGAACCGGGTAAACGAGAAGGCGATCAAATTGGGCAATATCGTAACCTCCTCATCTGGCTCAGACCTGCCGCAGATACTCCCTTTCATTTTCAAATTCCCAAGACGGCTCAAACCGAAATTCGAGACAATATCTGGTTTTTCCAACTCGAAAATACTTGGCTGGCGATTCACCCGATTAACTTAAGTGCCTTTGAAGCGATTGATATTTCCGATGAAAAAGCTGCTGAACTCTACACCAACGAACAAACCCTCAGAGCCACCATTCAAGGCAATGGCTACGCCGGATTTGCCCTAGAAGTAGGAGAACCCGACTCTCACGGCAGCTACGCCGAATTTAAGCAAAACGTAGTGGAACGAAGCCAACTCACATTTAGGCAAACTCTCCCTCAAAACTTCTCGACCAACGCGCAAGACACCGTTCAATTCACCAGTAGCACAGACAGCACCTTGCGCCTGACCCACAATCCTGAGAACGAACTCCCTCAAATCACCAGAAACGGGGAAGAACACAACTGGTCAGACCACTTCGCCCTATACCAACCTACCGAAGGCAACGCTCCTATCTCTCTCGGCTGGAAACAAGGCACTCTGCGCGTTGAAGCAGGCGATGAAGTATTTGAATCATCAGTCGTTGCTGGGAACAAAGGATAAAACCTTCCCTAACCTCTCCAAGAAAAGTCTTTAGGAGATTTCTAAGAAAAAATTTACCCCTGGGTAGGGGCAGGTTTTGGAGAATCTTTGCAGTTGACCGACAGCTTTAATGCTAAACCTGCCCCTACAGGTATCTTGTTTGCTAGACATCTCCTTAGACGTGAATACAAACTGTTTGGAGTTAATGGTTAACAAGATGAAATGATATGAGATGTATTTGTATCTTTTCATCTCCTAATTGCTATGGATCGCAAGCGTGAACCTGCCGTCAGTCTGTTGCTCTATCACGTGTTTAAGTGGTCGGTGGTTAGCCCGATGCTGCACGGCTATTTTCGAGGACGGGTCTATAATGCGGAGCGGGTGCCGAAGCAAGGGTCGCTGGTCGTTGTGGCGAATCATGCCAGCGATTTTGATCCGCCGATTTTGTCTTGCTCGGTGCGTCGTCCCGTTTCCTACATGGCAAAAGAGGAATTGTTTAAGGTGCCGGTGCTGAGCCGGGCAATTCAACTCTATGGCGCATATCCGGTAAAGCGAGGATCGCCAGATCGCAGCGCAATTCGGGCAGCCCTGGCGCAGCTAGAGGCGGGCTGGGCAGTCGGGATTTTTTTGCAGGGGACGCGCACTCCCGATGGACGCATTCCTGAGCCAAAGTTAGGAGCAGCGATGATTGCAGCCAAGGCTCAGGCTCCACTGTTGCCAGTAAGTTTATGGGGAACCGAAGCCATTACGACGAAAGGCGATCGCCTCCCTAATCCCGTACCCCTAACCAT
Organism: Leptolyngbya sp. FACHB-541; assembly: GCF_014695875.1. Classification (NCBI taxonomy): domain Bacteria; kingdom Bacillati; phylum Cyanobacteriota; class Cyanophyceae; order Leptolyngbyales; family Leptolyngbyaceae; genus Leptolyngbya; species Leptolyngbya sp. FACHB-541. Next base: position 46,881 of record NZ_JACJPC010000027.1, read on the forward strand.
TCGCATTGGAGAAGCGATCGCCCCTCCTGCGTCAACCAATCGGGCAGAACTAGAATCTGTGACACAGCAGTGTGTTACTGCAATTCACGCGATGCATGACTTAGGACGGTGAGGATTAAAGCCTGAGATGGAATGCGATCTGGGGTAGGCACGGTAGAATGAAGCCTTAACTTTTCTAAAGAAACAGCATTCAGGGAATTGAGCCATGCAGGACTTACGCGCTGAGCTAGCAGAGATGGTTGATGAGGCAGAGCTAAGTTGGCTGTTGCCTCATGCCCGCAGAGGAGCACTAGTCGCAGTCAACCCAGAGCTAGATCTGCTGGATGTGGGCGTGGCGATCGCCAATGATAACGTTGCCTCCGTCCAAAATTGGATTGATGAACAGTTAATCTTTAAGCTCTCTGCTGATGAGCTAATTGAGCGAGGGAGTGATGGCGATCGTCGGTTTACCGCATTAATTGTGCAACCCTATGTTTTGATGCAAGAGCCAGCAACCGTTTAGAAAAAAGCAATTCAAAACACAGAAATAGTGACGACAAAGATTTTTAATTTTGAGCTTTGAGATAGTGATCTGTTCCATGACTGCCTTTACTCTTGATATTTTTTCAATCAAAAATACATGGTTGAGCCATCTGCCAAAAGTCTCTGGGAGCGTTTAAACAATCTAACTTTAGTTCGCCTTCTGTTGCTATTTGCTTCTGGATGGGCGATTGTACAGTTTTTATCCTATTTCGAGACCGTTGTTGTCATCTTCACTTCCGCAACAATTTTAGCTTTTTTGTTGAGCTATCCAACGCGGTGGCTTAGCCGTATGGTGCCGCATGGTGCCGCAGTTATTTTAATATTTCTCATCAGCATGATGATCATTGGTGCCGCCAGCATCACGATTGGGCTAGGCATCTTATCTCAAGGGCAAAGGTTAGCAGAGAGCGTCACAGAATTTCTCAATTCTCTAGCCCCTGTGGTGGGGCAGGTCGAAGAGCTATTGCAATCTAGAAACCTTCAAGTTGATTTAGAAGGAATAGAAGAACAGCTACGAACTCAAGCACTTTCTGGAATTGGATCGGGTTTATCCTTAATTCAAATCTTTTTTGCTAATTTAATTAATCTGATTTTGATTGCCGTCGTTTCTTTCTTTATGCTGCTAGACGGAGAGCGGCTATGGAATTTTGTACTAAAGGTCTTTCCGTCTCATCTACGACGACGTTTAACAGTGACGCTACAGCGCAATTTGCTTGGTTTCTTTTGGGGACGTCTGTTGCTCTGCTTTTTTTATATTGGCTCTGCTTTTGTGGTGTTTCTCATCCTCAAAGTTCCGTTTCCTTTAGTGCTGGCGTTTATTGCGGGTGTGTTTAATCTAATTCCTGGAATTGGTGCAACTTTAGGCATTAGCCTAATTTCCCTGATTCTTTTATCTCAAAGCGTCTGGTTAGCATTCAAAGTATTAGTGGTTTGCATAATCATTGAGCAAATTGAAGAGAATTTGCTGTTGCCTCGAATTATGCAAAATTCCCTAGATATTAATCCTGTCGTCATGTTTTTTGCGCTACTGGTGGGTGCGCGAGTTGCCGGAATATTTGGGCTTTTCCTGGCAGTTCCAGTAGCAGGCGTAGTGGTCAGTTTATTAGAAATTGAGGAAATGCGCGGGCGATCGCAAGTCTCCCTACCCAGAGATTTGCCGCTGGAGGAAAAGTGAGGATATTAAACCTTCTGCGTGAATGGTAGCGCTTCAAAAAGTGATTTATGTAGGAGGTTTATCGCTTGGTCAAGTATGTTTTTGAACATGGAACCTTTAGTTCTACGTTCAAAAACATACTTAGATCTTTGACTTCTCAATGCCTCGTCTGCAAAAACTGCCCCATAGCTGAGCCAGTGTATCCTGTCGTCACCCAAAGCAAAGAGCGGGCGGCATCTCGGATAGCTTTTTCTAGAGGTTCGGGCGATCGCCCCGACTCCACCGCAACAGGCTTAATGCTAATTCCCCGGCTACCAAAGACGATTTCGCCAATCACTCGAGCGCGACGCATGTGATCATCTGAGGTGATCAGGTAAACACTATCAATCTCCTGGTTCTGAAAATCTTCAACCAGGGTTGTGAAATTAGTCACGGTATCTTTGGCGCGGTAGTCTAAATGCACGCGCTCAGGTGCAACGCCTGCCTCTGAAAACACCCATTCTGAGTATTCGGGGTTGCTGCCTGATGAAACCCAGATGGGCAAGTCAGGATGCTGTTGAGCAAATTCTGCGGCAAATTCTTCGCGCTCGACGGCTCCGCCTAACACCAGCACGGCTTGAGGAGTCCGCAGATAGGCTTGCATTTGTTTGTACCCGATCGCCAACAAAAGCGCGATCAGCACAATTCGACAAAGCTGAAAGCGACGAGAACGAGGTCTAGACCGTACATTTCTCCTGGGGCTGGGTTGTCGTCTGGAAACGGAGGCGGGTCGTCGCGATTGCATAAACTCGAACAAAACTGAGATTCAGGAAAAGCACCATACTACCGTCTAAAACACTACCGCCTTAGAGGCAATTATTTGAAGAGCTAGAAGCTTGAATTTATCTGGAATTTTGCAACTTGTCGGTAAAATACTTGTCTTTCCACAAGCATCCGCCCATTTTTGTTTACGCTCCGGAGAATATAGCAATTCTCAATTGCACGGAATACAGCAGTGGCGCAGTGTGCCACTGCTGCATTCCACTCAGGCAAGAACCGCTATATAGGGCGATCGCCAGCCGAATTAAAAGATCCCTAGATTCTTTGAGAATTTAGGGATCTCACATCGGTTTAAAGTTCCGCGACAGATCAATTTCTGTAAAAAGTGTTGGGTTTCGCTTTGCTCCACCCAACCTACAGAGGCAGAACCGTAGGTTGGGTGAAGCGTAGCGGAACCCAACGCTTTAGATTTGCTGCGCTACTAGTTTTGGGTCAGCCGGGTCAACACCTGATTCGATCGCTCTACAAACGCCTTCATCCCGTCTGCGTCAAACCCTTTCTGCGCCATCAGCGCCAGATCATAAACGTGCTGGCAAATTAAGGCTGAGAGTTCGGCTGAGGGAGACTGTCCAGATGATTGCAGAACGCTGCCCTGGCTCAGCTTCGTCAAGTTCTGAATCAGTGGGTGAGCTGTATTCACCAGCAGCACATGCTCTTCGGGAAACTGAGCTGTTTGTTGTTGCAGCAGGGCATTGAGTTCCTGCATTCGACGCAGGGCTTCTGGCAGCAGCACCATTGCCGGAGGAGCGGCTTCGTTGTCCGTCTTGAGGGCTTCTGTGCGAATGGTGAGTTTGGGTTTGTTGAGTGCCTGCTGGAACAGTTCCTTGATCTGTTCGCCACGAGTTTTGTTGGTTGCAGGGTCAACAATCTCGCTGGACTTGTCTGAATCAATCAGCGTTTCGTCCAGGTCAGCGTCTACCCGTGAGAACTTCACCTCTGGATGCTCTCGCTCCAGGAAGCTAACAAAGTGGCTATCGATAAAGGAGTCCATAAACAGAACTTCTAGCCCCTGACTCTTGTGTAGCTCCACGTAGGTCGCCTGCGTTACCTCGTCGGTGCAGTAAAAGACACGATTTTCGTGACGTGATTGATTGCGCTCCAGATACTCTTTCAAGGTGGTGTAAGAAGGAGTGCCATCAGCTTCAGGTTTTGGGCTAACGTCCTGCCACGCATCGCCTTCAGCAGACTGTACTTGCACTTCGGGAGCGTCAGTGGATGCTTGATTTTCTGCGCCCTGCCAGGTGGTGCGGTAAATCAGAGTATCTTCGACCTGCTTCTTGAATTTGTCGTCATTCAAAGAGCCAAATTTGACGAAGGTGCCGAGGTCTTGCCAACCGCGAACGTATTCCTGGCGATCGTCGCGGTAAAGCTCTTTGAGGCGATCGCCCACTTTCTTGGCGATGTAATCAGCAATTCTGCGAACCGTGCGATCGTTCTGCAAGAAGCTGCGAGAAACATTTAGCGGAATGTCGCTACTGTCGATTACCCCTCGCAACGGCAGGAGGAAACGGGGAATCACTTCCTCACAGTTGTCGCTGACAAACACCTGATTGCAGAACAGCTTAATCTGTCCCTTGGTAACATCCACATCGGGCTTAAGTTTGGGGAAGTACAGGATTCCATTTACCACAAACGGATAGTCCGTATTCAAATGCACCCACAGCAGCGGGTCTTCCTGAAAAGGATAGAGGTAGCGGTAAAACTCCAGATAGTCCTCTTTAGTCAGACTGCTGGGCGACTCCTTCCAGGGTGCTTTCTGCTTGTTGATCTGCTCGCCGTCCAGCTTGATTGGAACGGGCATAAAGTCGCAGTAGGTTTTAATTAACTGCTGAATTCGGGACGCTTCAAGATAGTCCAGTTCCTCATCTTGTAGCGTTAGCGTGATAGTTGTACCCCGCTCAGTTCGAGTTGAGTCACTTAGCTCAAACTGCGTTGAGCCATCACACGACCAGTGAACTGCCTGCGCCCCTTCCTGGTAAGACAGGGTGTCGATTTCAACTTGGCTAGCCACCATGAAGGACGAGTAGAAACCTAAACCAAAGTGACCAATAATCTGCTGATCAGCGCTACTCTTGTACTTCTCAACGAACTCTTCAGCGCTGGAGAAAGCAACCTGATTGATATATTTCTTGACTTCATCGGCGGTCATTCCAATGCCAGTATCGGAGATCGACAGTTTCTTTTGCTCTTTGTCGATCGCAATCTGAATTTCAGGCTCCAAATTTCCAGAATACCCACCAGAACGAGCCACCATATTTAGCTTCTGGATGGCATCTACCGCGTTAGAAATTAACTCACGCAAAAAGATTTCATGGTCTGAATAGAGCCATTTTTTGATAATGGGAAAAATATTTTCAGTATGGATACTGATGTTGCCCTGTTCCAGAATAGTCGTCATGGGTCTACTTCAGGTTCTTGAGGTGATGGGATTGCATTCTTAAGGATTTCTAAGAATACGTTATGCGATCGCATTCTATTCTAGAAATCTTTTACATGAAGAAATTGCCGCACCTGCTCAGATTCGGATTTCTCTACCTTTATTCTTGAACTTGTCGCTGCCATGCTCTTGCCTGAGACAGCATGACTTCAATCAAAGGCGTTTTGCGAGCTGCATAGGTTTTACGATCGTGGCGAAACTGAGTAGCTAGCGATCGCTTCAAACAAACATATTCCTGAGCCTGATCAGGATGTGCCCGAAGAAAGTCTCGAAACAAAATTTGCCTCTGCCAAAAAGCGCTTCCCGGTTGGGCAATATGCAGATGGAACAGGCGAGGCATTCCTTTTCGTAGGAAATAATGCTCAGGAATATTCAAAACCTGCCCTTCATATACGTAATTCAGTTGCTCAAGGCTGCGAATCTGGTCGTCTGTTGGAATAAGCTGTTGAAGCCCCACTAAAATGTCAACAATAGGTTTTGCTGCCAAGGCCGGAACAGAGGTGCTGCCAATGTGTTCAATCTGACTAATATCAGCTTGCAAAACCTGCAAAAGAAGCCGTTCTCGTTCAAATTTCTCTGCCCAACCAGGGTCATACTCTACAATCCAAACGACATCTTCCTCATCTTTCATCCCTTGTCCCTCATCTCTCAACTTTATGGATTCTGCTAGTCATCAGCCAACCCCTCAGAAACAGCTAGAAAAACTTAAGCTGCTAGTTGTAGATGACGAACCAGATAACCTTGATTTGCTTTATCGCACCTTCCGGCGAGACTTTCACGTCTTGCGGGCAGAGAGCGGTAAGAGCGCTCTAGAAGTTTTAGCAACGGAAGGGGAAGTCGCGATCATTATCTCTGATCAGCGAATGCCAGAAATGAAAGGCACAGAGTTTTTGAGTAAAACGGTGCCCCAATTTCCCAACACCATTCGGATCATTCTGACTGGATTTACAGATGTAGAAGATCTGGTAGAAGCGATTAACGCTGGACAAGTTTATAAATACATCACGAAACCCTGGGACCCCAGTGAGCTAAGAGCAGTCGTCAAAACAGCCGCAGAAACCTATGAGTTGTCAAAGCGACGTGCGGCAGAATTGCGTTTAGCCCAAACTCAAGCCCTGCTGCTGAGTACTATCGTTCAGGTTGTTCAGCAAGCCACTAGTTCAGAAGCTCGCTTGAAGGCGATCGCCACTGCCTTTGCCGAAAGTTTTGCCGCCGATGGTTGTGTTTTGAAACCTGCAACTGAAAATGTCGCGGCTGCTCCTATCACGCCTGAAACTGTAGACCTTGACGCAACAGCAGAATTAACCGATCTGACCATGCCAATTACACTCCAAGACGAGCGACTGGCAGTTTTATCGCTCTATTGGCAGCAGCCTCGAAGCCTTACATCCGCAGAGCTATCGTTGCTGCATCTGGCAGTCCAGCAAGTTGCTCTGGCACTAAGCAGTACCCGCTACCGTCGCGCAGTTGTGTAGGATCAAGTTGATGCAGTTTGTCACTATCCCAACTTTTGTCCGTGAATACCCCACAGTCTCAGCAAATTCGTTCTCTGTTTGACCGAATTGCTCCAGTCTATGACCCGCTCAACAATTGGCTGAGTTTGGGACAGCACCGCATTTGGAAAAAAATGGCAGTGAAATGGTGCAGCCCCCAACCTGGAGATACTTGCCTGGACGTGTGCTGCGGCAGTGGCGACCTGGCTCGCTTATTAGCCCGACAGGTAGGTACGGCTGGGCAAGTGTTTGGCGTAGATTTTTCAACGGCTCAGTTGGCGATCGCTCATCAACACACTCAGCAAAGCTTTCACCCGCTTCCTGTCACTTGGGTTGAGGCAGATGCGCTGGACTTGCCCTTTGACTCCAATCACTTTGACGCAGCCACGATGGGCTACGGGTTACGCAATGTTATTGACATTCCAGCTAGCCTAAAAGAGTTATACAGAGTGCTCAAACCGGGTGCCAAAGTCGCAGTTTTAGACTTTCATCGGCCTCAAAGCCAGCAGATACGGATTTTTCAACAGTGGTATCTGAATACTGTAGTTGTGCCAATGGCAACCCAGTTTGGCTTAAGCGACGAATATGCCTACATCAGTCCCAGTCTTGACCGATTTCCCACTGGTGCTGAACAAATTGACCTGGCTCACCAAGCTGGGTTTATCAATGTGGTGCACTATGCGATCGCCGCAGGCATGATGGGCATCCTCGTCGCCACCAAACCGCTCTAACCTCCCTTCATCCCCAACCCCCAATCTCGCCTTGGACTTCTCCACACTCTGGTTACTGATCGCCCCTCCCGTCGTCGGTGGAATTATTGGATATTTCACCAATGACTTGGCGATCAAAATGCTGTTTCGTCCCTATCGCCCCCTCTACATCGGTGGACGAAAACTGCCACTCACCCCCGGACTAATTCCAGCTAATCAGGAGCGCCTAGCCAAGCGCGTTGCAGACACCATTATGGGATCGCTACTGACCCCAGAAGAACTGCAAAAATTGGCGCGTCGGCTGCTTCAAACCGAACGGATGCAGGCTGCAATCCTGTGGCTGTTGAAATTGGCACTGACCCAGATCCAGGGAAGCAATGAGCAAAAAACCAGCAAAATTTTGGCAAAGGTGCTGAAAGATTTGCTGGGACAATCCTTGCCTCGACTAGTCAAAATCTGGGCCCGGCGCGAAGACTTCCTGGAAACTCAACTTAACCAAATTTTTGACCAGGTTTTGTTAGAGTTTCAGCTCACCGAAGCTCAAGCCAGCCAGCTTTCTGATTGGCTATTGCAGGTGGTTTTGCCGCCCGACGTCATTCGGCAAGCCCTTGTAGACTTCCTCACCGATCGCAACATTCAAGTAATCGACGAAGGCTTCCGCGAAAAAAGTAGCGGCACCTACTGGGTCGTCGCCAACCTGTTTGGGCTACGGAACACCCTGACCCGGCTGCGAACCTACTGCCTGGACGAAAAAGATGCCAGCAATGTACGCATCAAGGAACTCATTCAATCCCTCGGCGTACAGCCACGTCTGCGAGAGTGGATGCAAAACTTATCTTTGCAGAACTTGCCCGTCTCGACCGTACGCCAGCTTCGCAAAACCACACGAGACAGCATTCGCAGTTACGTCCAGGAGCGCGGTTCAGATCTGCTGCAAGGGCTAAGCAACTCGATTGATTGGGATAATGTTGCTCTGATGCTGTTAAATCGTTTACGCACTTCGCCTGCGGTCAATCGTTCTTTAGAACCCGTCAGCCAGGAGTTGGCTTTAATCTTAGAGCGCTACCTGGAGCAAGACTTAGAAAATATTGTGGCGAAAGCTATTCCAATCTTAGATATCGACCAGGTGATCATCGAGCGAGTCAGAGCCACTTCAGCTCAAGAGCTGGAGCTAGCAATTCAGGGCATCGTCAGGAACGAGCTACAGGCGATCGTCAACCTGGGCGGCGTATTGGGATTTGTGATTGGACTGCTTCAGACAGTAATTTTGTTGGCTAGAGGGCTATAGGAACTAGCTAACAACCCCTAGCCCCTCAAAAACCTGCTGCAACTGAGGCAAATACTTTGCTGCCAACCCACCACCTGCAAAGCCAAATAGGTGTCCTTGCCAGGACATGCCTCGGCGAATTGGTAAAATGCCCCAAATTAAGCTGCCGTAGAGCAAACCCACAATCACTGCCGTCAGAATAGCGATCGCACTTTGCTCAAAATAACCCCGCAGCAGCAAAAAGCCAAAGTAACCAAACACCAGTCCACTTGCACCAATGTGGTTGGTGCGAGGTGAACCAAACAACCAAACCCCTAAGCCACTGACTAGCCAGGCAACAGCTGTGACGATAAAAAAGTCACTGGTTTGCCGCAGCATAATTAGCCATCCCAGAACAATCAGCGGAACAGTGTTGGTTGCCAGGTGACGTAAGTTGCCGTGCAGCAAAGGGGCAAATACGATGCCAAAGATGCCCTCACTGGTACGAGGGCGAATGCCATAGCGGTTGAGTGCGCCTCTCAGGAAAATTGAGTCAAATAATTCTAGAATCCACAGTGCACCAACAAAGCCGATCAAAATGGTGGCATGGAGTTCTAGCTGGCGTGTTAGCCCTGCCAAATCATTACTGTTGAGCATTCCGCCACTTCAGTCTAGGTATTGGGGATTAAATGAATGGTCTGGGAGAGTGACCGTTTTGAGTAGGGCTATGGTGGAAGCGGCTATTTTGCGTGAACTCCACGAGCCAGTCCTTGACGCGGTGGGTAGCGCGACAGTCATCTTCGTTATATCGGAGAATGGCATCCAGAAAGGCGCGATCGCCCGTCGATAGCCATTGAGCATACCAGTAAATCGACTGCGCTCCATTTGCGTCGCGATCGCGCCAGTTAAACCCTAACCAGCGGGCGATCGGTTTTAGAGCATAGCTTTCAACTGGCAAAGTCGCAACCCGAGTCACCCGTTCATGCAAGTCAACAAACCGATCGAGCAGCGGTAAAACCAGCGCTTCTGGAGTTTCGTAATATTCTGCTAAACGCTTTACGGTCTGCACTTCGTAGGGGCAAAAATGAAAAATTGGCGCTGTCGGGTAGCGCCAAACTAAGTCAAGAAATTGTTGCCAGACAAACGCTTCATCTTCGGGGCGATCAGCCAGCAGGGGATAAAACTCAGCCTTAGTAGGAGCACTTTCCTCGTTTGTTTCAACTTCCGATGACCTCGTGCGATCGACCACCAAAACCCCATGCAGGTAAACTAAATTTTGTTCTGGTGCTGCTTCAATATCGAAATAAAGTTCTATAGGGGCAGTCGGCAGTTCCTCGATTGAAAGCAGCGGTTCATCGGGCAAGTCAGAACTGAACGGACTCGCCAATGCCTGATTTGAAAGGGTTGCCTGCGCTTGTCGAACCAATTTTTGAGCAACCTGTAGACCAAATCCGGGCAAAGTTTCCAGATGTTTTGGAGTAGCGGCTGCTAGCGTTTCAACCGTTGTCAAATCTAAGGCTTGCAAATGAACATATCGACTCGGTGTTACTCCTGGCAACAGCGATAGGTGCTTATCAGCTTTAGCAAGCTCGTAACAGTGACTAAACCAATGACAGAGATCACAGCGATTGTGGGCAATAAAAACTTCTGGTTCTCGCTGCTCCTGAAGCATCTGGATGCACTCTTCCAAGATTGCTTCCATGCGGGGAATCAGCTCTGGCAAGTTGACTGCATAAGCTCCACGCTGTCTTAGAACCAGCCAACTTGTGTCGGGTAGAACGCCCTGAATTGCTGCAAGTAAGTGAGCGTGAAAGGCTGCCGTAATCTGGTAATCTAGCTTGGGGCGTTTGCCTAACTTAATCTCAGTGGGAACGTAGAGCCAATCTCCAAAAATGGATTCTCCAGGATGTTTGACCAACAAGTTAGGACGGCTGACCAGCTTAACTCCATCCGCACGAGTAAAGTGCAACACGCCATTGGTAATGCGTTCTACGCCTTGTTGCATTAGGGCTAACGTTGCCTCGGCACCTGCTTCCCAATCGCGGCGTGGATAACGGGGCTGATAGACAGTTTGGTTTTGAATGACTGCAATCTGGTGTTCTTGGCTGTCTTGACGCAGCTTTAGTAAATAGTCGCTGGGTGCATCTCGCTGCTCTGGGTTGCCGTACAAATCAAGAAAAGCTCGTCGCCGACATCGTTGATAGTTGAAGAGAATTTCGTCGGTCAGCCAAACCCCTTCTAAGGTCGCTTCTGGCGAGGAGATCGGGGCAGCTTGAGGCAGCGATCGCTGAAAGGGTATCGCTACAGAAGCAGCACAGGAATTATCCTCAGCCTCCATTGCGTTGAAGCTGTGGGAGTCAACGGATAGGTTTCCTCCAGTTGAACCAGACATTGACACAATCTAAGTCCTGTATCGAATGCACACCTGTCTTGCATTCGCAAGCGGTTTCACGCACCTGATTCTGTTATGACTTTAACGTGATTAGTCTGGTTTGGTCTAGCGATCGCTAAAATCGCTACAGCTACAGCAATTCCGAAGAGGCATGAGCGCACTCAGGAGGAGTGCACTCACAATCCACTCATCACGCAACTGATTTTCCTACCACTGATTTGACTTTTTGATTTTATGAGCAGTGCATCGCTAACCGTGGCGGATTTACAACAATACCGTCAGCAGTTTCCCAGCTTGAGCAATAAGCTGTATTTCAACTATGGCGGGCAAGGACCCATGCCGCAAAGCGCGATCGCCGCAATTCATCACTCTCAGGACTACATTCAAACCGCTGGACCTTTTTCGGGTGGGGTGAATGCCTGGGTGACACAAGAGGCAAACCAGACGCGAAGAGCGATCGCGGCCGAGTTAAATGCACCTGTAGAAGCGATCGCCCTCACCGAAGATGTGTCAGTAGGCTGCAACATTCCGCTGTGGGGAATCGATTGGCGATCGGGCGACCACATCTTGCTTTCGGACTGTGAACATCCCGGCATTATTGCTGCTGCTCAGGAGATTGGTCGCCGGTTTGGCGTAGAGCTATCTACCTGTCCTCTCATGGCAACGCTTAATGCCGGCGATCCGGTAGCGATAATTTCAGAACACTTACGTCCGACTACGCGCCTAGTCATAGTTAGCCACATCCTCTGGAATACCGGACAAGTTTTGCCGCTAGCGGAAATCATTGCCGCTTGTCGAAATCACGTCACCAAAGCTGAGCCAGTGCGCGTGTTAGTTGATGCTGCTCAGTCTGTCGGCGTTTTGCCGCTTAACTTAACCGAATTAGGTGCAGATTTCTACGCCTTCACCGGACACAAATGGTGGTGCGGTCCAGCCGGAGTCGGTGGGCTATACGTTCGACCGGATGTACTAGAGTGCCTGAATCCTACGTTTATCGGCTGGCGTGGCATTACCAAAAACGCGACAGGACATCCCACAGGCTTGCTCTCGGATGCGCGAAAGTTTGAGGTAGCAACTTCCGATTTTGCCCTTTATGCCGGACTAAGGGAGGCGATCGCCATTCACCACCAGTGGGGCACTGCCACAGAACGATATCAGCGCATCTGCACCTTAAGCCGTTACCTCTGGCAGCGTTTGGGCGAATTTCCCCAAATTACTCGACTCAAAGCAACTCCTCCCGCATCCGGACTGGTTTCGTTTCAGGTCAACGGGATGCCTCACAAGCAATTTGTCGATGCGCTAGAGCAGCAAAGCCTAATGCTCCGAACCATTCTCCACCCCGACTGCGCTCGCGTCTGCGTCCACTATTTCACCCTAGAATCAGAAATCGAGCGCTTGATTGAGGCGATCGCTGCTTTGATCAACAGCTAGAGTATGGATTTATGCAAGCTTCACCACTTTGTGTACAATAGAGGACTGTTGCTAAATTTCCTATTTCTCCTAAACCGCTATGGCTCGTAAATGTGAACTGACTGGTAAGCAGGCAAACAACGCCTATGCTGTTTCTCACTCTCATCGCCGCACCAAAAAGATCCAGGAAGCCAACTTACAAGAAAAGCGGGTTTGGTGGTCTGAGGGAAATCGCTGGATCAAGCTGCGTCTCTCCACCAGAGCCATTAAAACCCTTGAACACAAAGGGCTATCCGCAATGGCAAAAGAAATCGGGCTTGACTTAAACAAATACTAAGGCGATTTCAGAGAAAGATTTTACTTTTGTGAAAGCGTAAAGCGTAAGGGTTTTAGGGAGGCGAAGAGTGCACCGTCATGAGAGTACACTCCTCGCTTTTCGATAGCCCAGAGATCTAGAATGGATTCAAGTTCATCAAAAGATCAAAAAGTTTTGATAAAGAAGGGGATGGCTCAATGCTGTCCCTTTTTTGTTGAAATCCAACCCCATTGCCATTTTGACGTTAAAATTTTGCCCTTCCCTGATCGTTTTGCTAGAACAAGTGGGTACCATAGGCTTCATGCAGGTGTTATAGAATCTTTACAAAGATATGCTTTGCCCAGTGTAAAAGTTGGGATCAATCAGGCCAGGTCATTTTGGATATCAGGGCATTGGGTTCGTTTTTAACAAGTGCATCTACTTAGAGTGAAACAGTAATTTCCGTCAGAAACGGTGAGTTATCGCAATGCGTCCAAACTTTAGAGCAGGTTTTAAACCTTATCGAGCTTAACTTGTGTCACTTCTACTGAAGCTTAAATCTGACAGAAGTTCGTAATTTCACCGTTGATACAAAGTTGTCTGACTTGTTATGACAGTAAGCACCTCTATGAGCCATTTATGAATTTTGAGTAAATTCTCCTGAGCCCCGGCACTTTAGCTGTATTGTCTCAATCTCATTTTCTTAAAATCTTTAAGTGACGGCTTTTTTGATATCAATATTCAGTTTTTAATTCCGAAACTCTAGTACCCACAATTTTCAGGCATCCCATTGATCAGGAAGGCAGTTATGTCAATCCGCGCATTAATTAGGGCGATCCAGCATCTCCTCTCTCACACCAGCAGGCTGACTCAGCGCATCACCAAAAAGATCGTGACCGGCTTCCTGCGTAACTTGCTATTGGTCGGTAGACGACCCCGCACGTCTAAAGCAGGCTTTGTGTTGCCCACAACTGTGCTGCTGCTGCTGGTCGCTACGCTGACCGTTGGCTCTATCACCTATCGCACCTATACCCGAACGGCACAGACGATTGGCGATCGCCAACAGCGCGTTATTTACAACGCTGCCACCCCTGCCATTGACCGAGCCAGATCAAAGCTGGAATATCTCTTCAATGCTCAGCAAGATCCACGGTTTCCTGGTGGTGTTCCTGGTGAAGTTCAGCTTCTAGGAATGCTGCTTAATGACGAGGACAGGGCCTTACCAGGTGACATCACTGTCCCTGAACATAAGCCTGATGGCTATGACCCTTACACTTTCCCTGATGAAGCTCTTGATATTGCGGGTATTACCAAAATTGATGGACGCTTAGATATCAATGGAGACGGTCAAGCAGATAATGCTTGGGCTTACCGAGTAGATACCAACGAAGATGGCGAAGAAGATGCTACAGTCGCCTACTCTGTTGTGTTTCAAACCCCTAATACTGCTGATGGTGATCAGCCCCTGACGAACCCTTCACCTGCAGCGATCGCTGATAGAGCTAACAAATTACAGGTACGCCAGGGACCTCTCAGTCTTATTGACCCACAAGGACAGTGCCAGTTAGCCGAAGCAAATGTGCTTTCACCTGAAGGTGGCTGGATTCCAGATGGATCTACCACATCAACTTTGAGAAAAACTTTTCAAATTGATGCCTTTGTCTTACCTGACGACCCAACTGGAACTGTCACAACTCTGGAATTTAACCAGGATCGTCAGGTTAACCGAGGCAACAAGTGGGGAGCCTGGTTCCGCTACGATCTAGAGATCTATCCGGGTACAAGCTTCAATTGGAACGGGGCAATGCATACAGAGGGTAGTCTAATTGTTGGTAAACCTCAAGAGGGCACATATAGAAGCTTTCTTATTAGCTCCCCTAATTCATGCCTCTACACCAAAGAGGCTTCCGAGATTACAATTGCAGACACCGTTGAAAACACGCAGGGACTTCCGCCCTTTTTAGGACAGGCTCTTGCCGGGCTGACGGGTACAAACCTCTCGGAAAAAGAAAGTCTCTTTGATGTAGATAACGGTGGAACTCCACAGATTGAACAACGATTTAACCCAAGAACGGATTCTGTTGACGGACAAGACGCAGCTGTTCCACCAGGAGCGTTTGCTCTTGATCCAGTCAAACTCCTAACTGAAGACATTTCAGAAGCCAGAGTTGCAAATAATTCTGTCGCTCCTCAAGATGAAGATTGGCGGACTGGTGTATTCGTTGATAAGGGCAGAATTCGTAATGCTTCTGAGGCAGCACCTTATGTAGATGACACATTTCGAGCAGATGACCGCTACGGTCCTAAGCCCCGATATCAGCGAGAAGAATTTCCGGCTGGGGTCAAAATTGGAAGGACAATTGAAGATGACTTAATGGCTGATAAAGGACTCCCTGATAGTCGGCTTAAAGACACCACTTCTACTACAGACGACGTCACAGGCGTAGGCTTAGATGGTTACTGGGAAAGACGTGCCCACAACGAGGGAGCGCGTATAATCGTTGGACAACGTTTGGAGCTAGGTAATCCCTTTCCTACTACTTGGGGTACTGCTGCTAATTCCGAACCAATGCGCCCATGGAAGGAGTGTTCTCCAAATAATGCTGGTAGGTGCTATGAAGCCAGACAGCGGCGCACCTTAAGAGATAACTTAGCCGCAGTTCAGGCAACGGCTGTTTACCACCGTAATAGTCCTGATATTCCTCTTGCCTGTGTGGCAACGACAGTACATCCTGGCACCTCGCTGACTCTAGATAGAGGATCTACATTCGAGAATATTTTCGGCACTACGGATAGACGGTCGAGGGCTGGCGTCAGCATTGGAGCTCCCAATTTTTTCGCAGTTAGTGATTTTCTCTCAGGTCGAGGAACTAACGGCTGGGAATACACTGCTCCAACTGCTGCTGATTTCAGTGCTGGTAGCCCTATGATGACAGCACTCACAAACCTGGCTTACTTCACTGGAGATCCTAATGGAGGAGCACCCTCATTCACACCTGTCCAGGATGATGGCGAAGTTCATCCTCAGCCGATGATGACGATGTGGGGAGACTTCTCAATGCTGCGACGGCTTGTAGCTACAGGTGTTGCCTACAACGACAGCCTGAGCCTTGCAGACAAAACGACTTACCACACGGCTGCTTGTACATTGGGTATGTTGGCACACAATATCAACTATCTGGTAAGATTTGAACCCTCTCCAGACGATATAGCCCTTCTAACGGATGTACTTAACAGATTAAGTAGCGGAAGTACTGGTAACAGCGGCATTAGAATACCTGCTCCCCCTAACGGGCCAGGTTTTCCGCCTGAAGCCTACATTGAAGGTTTGAAGAAGTGGCGTAACAGTTCCACACCCAATTACGACCCTGTTCAACTGGACAGCGCTATTGCTCTAGCGCAGCTAATTATGGAGAAGGAACAGGTTGCACGCGATCGAGCATTCGGCTTTTCCCTTGCGACATTGAATACTTGTCCTACAAGACTCAGTGGCTCTTTGAGAGGGCTTTGCCCATCCCAACCTAAGTACCCTATTCTTTTCTCCATTTTCCCAGGTGATTACAACACTGATACTGCACTAAATTCAGACGATAACCATCCTGAACTGGGTGCACAGAGTCGAGGGGAGGAGTTGGAGCCTGCTGATGAAGCCTACATCACTGCCAAAAACGGCGCTTATTCCTACCAGTATGTAGATATAGATACACCAGCAGCACCCATTGCAAGGGTCGTAACACCTAAACGGATAGAACAAGGTTGGGTACTTCAACCGGAGGAGATTCCTGGTGCCACTGGTCCGTACACAAACAGTAACGAGGAAGAGCGCATCAAAGCGTGTGTGAATACGGTTTGCCTCAGAAGGAATAATGTTGGCACCTTGTATCGAGTTCTAATGAAAGACTCTAGTTTGTTTAACGGAAGAGAAATGATGAATGTCAGAGTTCTAGACTTGAATCTAGATCTGATGCGTAAGGCAAGCATAGGAACGGGCGACTTTTGGCTACCCACTTCAGGACTCATCTATGCATTCCGAGAGGATGCAGTTGCCGAAAACATGATCACTAGACCTCGTTCAGCAGGCTGGACCAGCTGTAACACCAATGCCAGTTATGAGGATGAAATGAATGCTTGTCATATGCGAAGGCTCGAAGAAGCGGCTTCATTAGGAACAGACCCCCCCATTAGTGATGAACTTAGCATCAGTCCTAAACCTGTAGACTACTATCCTGATCCAGATCGTCGTCCCTATGGATTCCGTTTCCGTAAAGGAGCTTCCTTAGGACGACCGGGTGATGAAGGCCGCGGTATGTCTTTCATTACTGATAATCCCGTATACATCCAAGGGGATTTCAACTTGCATCGAGCTAGTGAAGCAAACACTGACCCTCTAGAGGAGTTTACTGAACCTCTTGAGGAAGATTTTGAAAACTTCTATGACCGTGATGAGTTAAACGTTGCCTTTGCGAGACGCTTAACGGACTTTTGGAGACCTACTGAGATATTGGCAGACGCAGTCACAATTCTCTCTAGTAACTTCTGTGATGGCAGTATTGAGGATGGCATTCTCTCTGCTGGTTCAAACAATCCAGACCTAAACGCTCTAATTAACGAGGTAAGACCTGGAGACGGGATTGCATCATATGGATGCACAACTGATGCAGGCGGCAGGCTCCGAACCTCCTACCTCAACCAAAATCGCCCCAATCCAAGTCCTGCCATTTCATTAAGTTTCTATCGCGGCTTAGGAAGCGGGAGCGGCTTAGGTCTACCTAGACAGCGTTGGTTACGTGAGAATCCTTACGATCTAGGTTCCCCAATTGCAATTTCCAGAAATGGTAACCCGAAGACTGTTGCTGGCGGTACACCGACTGGGACCGAATATCAGTCTGGGTACTACACTTTTGGACAGGACAAGCCTCTGACTTTAGCTAGAGCAGGAACGCGGGTCAACTCGATCATTGTGAGCGGTATTTTACCTTCTCGTCCAGGACAAGGATACGGTGGAATGCACAACTTTCCTAGACTTTTAGAAGATTGGGCTCCTCAACGCCGCAATCCTCGTGCTCTATTTATTTCTGGCGCATTCCTGCAACTTAACTTCAGCACCTACTCTACTGGTCCGTATGACCAAGATGCTTTTGAGGGAGCTGCTGACCCCGATGTGGCAATTGAAAACGTTAAGTACTACTACCCTCCAGCAAGACGCTGGGGTTATGACGTTGGTTTGCAGTATGCTCCAGCCGGTCCGGTAGCACGGCGTTTTGTCACCGCTACATCAGTTCGGAGTGAGTTTTACAACGAGCCACCTGCAAATGACCCTTACATTGCTAATTTGTGCAATGTCATAGATGAGAACAGATGCCCTGAATAGAGCCGTTCCTGAACTCGGAGCCTTACGAGGAGTTTCTACATGCCAGTTATGTCTTTGTTACAGCAACAATTGAAATCCCTATATGGATTGCTCTCTGGGAAGCAAGGCAGCAATCCATACGGGGCTGGCTCCTCGGAGCAGGGTGTCACTCTCTTAGAGTGTTTGGTGGCGATCTCGGTCGTTGCTCTGTTAGGGGCTATGATTACGCCACCCCTGTTTGTTGCCGCTGCAACACGGGTTCAAAATCGACGGGCAGAACAGGCTTTTCAACTTGCTCAGTCAGAGGTCGATCGCATTCGGGCACTAGTGGCACGCGGACAACATCAGATCGAAAACTTACCTGCTGTAGTGGATAGTCTTGATGCAGATCCACCCACCATACCTTCAGGGTTCCTGAAGTCCATTGACGAGACCTGCAATACCTATGAAGATCAGCAGATTCCCGCAAATCAGGTTCTGCCAATTGATATTACTGGAGACTGTGAATCTGATTTCCTAATGCAGGTTTACCGGACTAGATCACCCAATGAGGTTACTGAAGCAGCAGGACAACCTGCCTATCAGCCGCTTGACTTTGATGTTGGTATTCGAGTTTATTCTGTCCGTGCCGAAGATAATTTAGGCAGGCTCAGCGCTGAGCCTGCTAGTTTGCAATTCACGACGGGTGAAGGCAACCAACGCGAACGTCCTCTAGCAGTTTTGAATTCCGACTTCAAATGGAGCGATCAAAGTGGGGCGCTGTGTAACTACCAGAACAATGGTGGTCTGCCCTGCAACTAATTTCTAGTAGTCAAGACTGTTTGAGTCTACTCCTAACTGGGTAAAAGCATCATGAAGGTGTCACTTAGATCTCGATTAAATCGCCTTTTTCGCCGTAAGCAAAAGTCTAGTAGTGTCGGTGGCTTCACGTTCATTGAGTTGCTAGTTGTCATATTTATTGCTGGGGGCATCATCTCTGGTTTGTTGTACCTGGTAGTAGAGTTACTTGGCGTTGACCAGCGCGAAGCTTCCCGTAATGAAACCCAGCGGGAGATGCAGTTAGCAATGGACTATATCGCTACTGAACTACGGGAGGCAGTCTATGTTTACAATGATTGTTATCTGCCGCAGGGGAGCCGTACTAATCCTGATGGAGATCCAAACAATCCGGATGATGACTACTGCCCAGGACTAATTAACCATTTGCCAGATGCTCTAACCAGCGCAGACAATATTCCAATTATTGCATTTTGGAAACAGCAGCCTATTCCTACAGTTCTTAAAGAGCAGTGTGCTTCTTCTCCAACTCCACCTGATAATATTCCCTGCCGCACTGCATCCTCCTATGCTTTAATTGTCTACTCCATTAACAGAGCTGATTCGGATATCTGGAAAGGTAAAGCGCGCATCACCCGCTATGCTCTAACCCAATTTAAAAGCGATGGTAGTTTGACTCCTGGATATGCTCCCCCAGAAGAAGGAGTTAGTGTTCGCTTTGATCGGTGGCCGATAGGAGCTAATAGCGCTAGTCGCCAAGCGGTTCTCCCCCGAGATACATCGGCTGTACTAGTAGACTTTTTGGATGATGGCTCAGGTGCCGACTTTATCGATACTGATGAAACAGCCGATCTTGCCAGTTGCCCAGACGATTATTCAATGATACCTAATCAGGATGTTCTAACCACAATTGGTGCTCCTGCCATTAGAAGCTTCTATGCTTGTGTGGATCAAGGGCAAAGCAACACAAACAGGGATGTAATTCTTTACATCAGAGGAAATGCACAAGGTAGACCCGGAATTTCAGGAGAAGCCTCTTTTCTGCCAACTCTAGAAACTAGGGTTCTAAGCCGAGGTGTACTTGGCAGAGCCCCTTAATTCTAAGATGTGAATTCGTTACTGTTTCAGTCCTTGAGTATTGAGCCGAAGAAGAATGAAGAAGCTACTCTCTAAGCAAACGGTTCTATTTAGGAAAGCTGCTATCGGCAAGGACACAGGTTTTACCCTGATAGAGCTTCTAATTGTCGTAGTTCTGATAAGCATTTTGGCAGCAATTGCTGCTCCAGGCTGGGTGACTTTCCTAAATAGACAAAGAGCAAATGCAGCTAGAGATGAAGTACTTCAAGCGATACGAGTAGCTCAAGCACAAGCAAAGCGTACACGGCAAGCCGTATCAGTAGAGTTTAATACTGATGTAGATCCGCCAAGCTTAACCGTAAGAAACGTTACTCAGGTAGTAGGTGAGGGCGAGGGCGACAGTAGCTTGGTTGCTCTAAATGCAGTAGATGGTGATGGTGCCGATCTAGCTTCGCTTACTTTTGGCTCCAGCGGGAATATAGATATTGACTCTATTACAGGAATAGACCCTGAAGATCCAGAAAAACCTATTGCAACCATTACTGTTGCTACCCCCGCTCAAGGTCCTGGAAGTGATAATCCTACACGACGCTGTGTTGTAGTTCAAACACTGCTAGGAGCAACACGCTTAGGGGCTGATGACGAATGTGAGTAATTTCTAAGAATTACAGAATTCCTCTAAACTTTTGAGGGGCAGCTTAATTCAAATTAAGCTGCCCCTTAAAAGTTCACGCTTTATTTCTCCTTTGTTGTTACCTTCAGGTCAACCCACTCCGAGAACGGTTCGCCATCAAAAGGTTGAACTCCAGTTTCAGGGTAATGATCATCCCTCGGACTAAAGATCCGGGAAACCCCTTCAGAGACGTACTGGATTGCATTAACCGCAAAGTCGAAGATTCTCATAGAATCGCCCTCAGTGTATGTCATTGACGTGTAAATCGATAGGCGACATCAATGTAGTCCTACACAGTGACCACTCGAAGCGAAATCCTGTTTCAACAGGTACGAACTTTTTACTGCGTTCCTCAACTGCGTTGAAATATATCCGAAAACTATGTCTGAACCAATAATCTACGTGGCACTAATTTGCTTACATTGATCTCGATACTTTTATCGTAGGGGATTGACCTGAGAGGCAATCAAAACTGCTGCGGAATCTTGATAAAAGGTATAACGTTCTTCATATTAATTAGGACAAAGAAAGGGGGTGTGAGCTAAATCTACTCCCTCTTCTTTGTTCGAACCAAAATGGCGATCGCCCTATTTTTTCGGATTCAATACTTGTAGCCGTCGGGTTTGCTGTTGACGCTATTGGGCTGTAGCGAAGAAATATTTTTTGCGAAACTGTCCATTCTCTTGGACGAAGGCTATATCAACTTGGCAAAGCGCTCTGTCAAGGGGGCGATTGTAGTTGCCAATCAGGTTGAACGCTCTCTTGACACCAGTTTTGAGAGGGCATTTCATAAATTATTTGATCAAACTGCGAACCAGGTCAGCTAGACGCTCAGCACTGTCTGCGATCGCCAGTCCTCCCGCTGCGGCTGCCATTTGCTCAAGCTGATCGGGCGATCGCAACAAATTTAGCACCTTATTTTGCAGCTTTTCGACCGATAGGTCAGCCTGACGACAAACTTGAGCCGCCCCTGCCGCCGCAAAGATAGCAGCATTGTAAGACTGATGATCTTCCGCTGCGTAGGGATAGGGAATCAGAATGGAGGGAGTTTTAGTGATTGCCAGTTCCGTTAGGGTGCCTGCTCCTGCGCGACTAATTGCCAGATTTGCTCGTTGCAACAAACCCGCTATATCGTCATAAAACGGCAGTGGCAAATATTGAGCGTGGCTTAAGCTGTTGGCTTCGGGATCATTTTCCCCAGTCAAATGCACGACCCAGGCCCCGGCAGCAAACCATTCAGGCGCACACTGACGCACTAAGCGATTTACTGCAACGGCACCCTGACTGCCACCAACTACCACAATCAACGGTACGTTATCCGGGATATTCAAGTCAGTTGACAGGGCATGGTCTAGCGCGACTCGAAACTTAGAGCGAACTGGCGTACCTACACATACCGTTTGAGCGCGGGGCAAATAGGGCATCGCCGCTTCAAACCCCAGCGCGACTCGACTGCACCAGGGACTCAGCCAGCGAGTTACCTTTCCAGGTAACGCATTAGATTCGTGCAGAATGGTCGGCAAACCCAGCGTTCGAGCCGCTACGATTGCAGGCGCAGCAATATAACCCCCCGTGGTTAGTACACCCTGAAACTGTCCTTGTTGAAGAAGTTGGCGCACCTGGAGAATCGAGCCTGTTAATCTACCAAAAATTCGCAGCGTCCCCAGACCAAATCTTTGCTGAAAGCCTTCGACAGCGATCGCATGAAGTGGATATTGCTTAGGAACCAGTTGCGTTTCCAAGCGATCGGGTACGCCTAACCACTCAATTTCGTAGTCGGGCAGCTGCTCAGCCGTAGCGATCGCCGGAAATAAATGCCCCCCTGTACCGCTTGCCGCAATCAGGAGTCGGATCGGCTTTGTCACAAATCTACTTTCTCCCCCAGCACCTCAGGACAACTTAGAACTCGAAATTCAGAACTTAAAACTTCTACTTGTCGTCATTTTTAACTTCTAATTTTCGCTCATCTAACCCATTTCACTCAAATTCAGGTTAAAACTTCTGAAGTAGCGATTTGCAAAATGCTGCCTTCTTGAATTAACTATCCAAACTTATCATTTATGCCTCACGCTTCCACCAAACGCTCTACTTTTACCAAGCCTCAACCGATCCAGTCGCGATTGTTGAACTGGATTCAAGCTACAGGGCGAGCTTGGCTGGTGCCGTCAGTTGTGGGATTGGCGATCGCCTGGGGAGGAGACATCAGCGCCCGAGCCGAAAGTCCAGCGACTGCGCCACCAGAACTGCGTGAAACTCTGACTCAAATTGATGCCGCTGCCAGTCAGGGCGACGTGGAAGCTGTAATGGAATTTTATAGTTTAGAGTTTACCCATGCAGACGGGCTAACTTATGAGACGATGCAGCAGGCTCTCACAGCTTTCTGGGAACGGTATCCTGACCTCACTTACCAAACAGCCTTAACCTCCTGGGAGTCCGACGGCGACGCAATTGTGGCAGAAACGGTTACAACCATCACTGGTACTCAAGAAGCAGAAGGTAGAACATTCAAGCTCGATTCAACCATTGCGTCACGCCAGCGTTTTGTCGGACAGCAGATGGTTAGCCAGGAAATTCTCACGGAGCGCAGTCAGGTGACTTCTGGAGAAAATCCACCCACAGTGACCGTTAGCTTGCCCGAACAGGTGACGACCGGACAGGAATATCCATTTGACGCAATCGTGACAGAGCCATTGGGCGATCGCGTTCTTTTGGGAACCGCACTGGAAGAGCCAGTCAGACCCGAAGGCTACCTTAACCCAACAACCCTCGATCTAACGCTCTTGCCTGCTGGAGGACTCTTTAAGGTGGGTCAGGCTCCTGCTACGCCCGAAAGCCGCTGGGTTTCAGCCATCATTATTCGGGAAGACGGCATTACCGAGGTAACTCAGCGCCTGCGAGTGGTAGGGCAATAGGCACATGGCTTCGATTCAAAACCAAATTGTTTTAATTACGGGTGCTAGCAGTGGAATTGGAGCCGCCTGTGCTAGATCCTTTGCAGCAACAGGGGCAAAGCTGATTTTGGCAGCACGGCGGCTCGACCGCCTGGAAAGCCTGGCTGCTGAGCTGACTGAAAAACATTCAGCTCAGGTTCATTTGGTGCAGCTTGATGTGAGTGATCGCACCCAGGTTGAATCCGCCCTCAACGCCCTCCCTAATTCCTGGCACACAGTTGACATACTGATCAACAACGCAGGCTTGAGCAGAGGCTTAGATAAACTGCACGAAGGCAGCATCGAGGACTGGGAGGAAATGATTGACACCAATGTCAAAGGTTTGCTCTATATCACTCGGTCAGTGGTGCCAGGAATGGTTGAGCGAGGACAAGGACATGTGATCAACATAGGCTCTATCGCGGGGCACCAAACCTACCCCAACGGCAACGTGTATTGCGCCACAAAAGCTGCCGTTAAAGCCCTGTCTGAAGGTTTGAAGATGGACTTGCTAGGCACACCCATTCGCGTTAGTGCAGTCGATCCGGGAATGGTCGAAACCGAGTTTAGTGAGGTGCGCTTTCACGGTGACACAGAACGAGCCAGCAAAGTTTATCAAGGGTTAACTCCACTTACCCCTGAAGATGTGGCAGACACCATTCTCTTTTGTGCAACTCGACCGGCGCATGTCAATATTAGCGAGGTCTTGCTGGTGCCAACGGAGCAAGCCAGTGCCACCCTATTTTACCGTCAGCAAAACCGCTAGATGTAAAAGCAAGTCTTTAGCTTCAGAATCTCAAACCAACACCACCTTGAAGCGAAGCAGCCGTGCCGCCACCATCACGATAGGCATCAAAGGCAATAATCGCATTACCAAAAATGACTAGGTCGCTATAGGGCAAGCTGTAGTCCACCCCAGGCTGAATCACAAAGCTAGTTTGGTTACCGAGTGGGGAAGCGTTTCCTTCACCACCATCTTGTAGTACCACGCCAGCGCCAATATAAGCATCCGTCTGCCAGTTTAGCGGAATGTCATAGGAAACAGTGGGAACGAGCGCGGGCGTATCTCCAAAAACTAACGCCTGTGCCCGGAGTGAAATGGGCAGTTCTAGAAGGCGATAGCGCACGGCAATTACAGCGGCGGTGCTGCTATCTGAGTCGTCTCCTGAGCTTAGACCAAAGGAAGGACCAACTCCGACATAGCTACCGTAAGCAGCTTGAGCTGAAGCAGTTGATGAGGTCATTGGAATGATACCAAGCGCACCAATCAACCCTCCGACTAAACCGCCAACCAGACTGTTAAGTGCGATCGCCCTCAAGCGATTTGTCCAATTCTTGTTGCTAAGAAACTGCATCCCAAACTCCTCACTAGCTACAGAATTTACTTTTATAAGACAGACCACCGAGTCAATCAGCACTAAGCTCTGTTTGAGGTTATTTTTTCCCTGCATTTCTTCCACAGAAAAAATAACCTTTTCAATTGGTAATAACAGCTCAATCAGTAGAACATAGCCTAATTATGAGCTAAAAGTCTACAAAATTCGCCTATTTTATAGGTTTAATATGAATGTTTCTCACTTACAACTGCCGTATCAGACCTTTGGTATTTTTATACATTTTCATCTCCATTCCTGCCACATAATCAAATCATCTTTGCCATTTCTTTCCTCAGCTTTTTGCTATGGCTCCCCTTCTCCAAACCATTCGCTCAAAACTTTCTGAGCTAGGAAAACTTAACCCCAAGGCAGCCGAGATGGGACGTTCTGTGCTGTTGCCCAGCCTGATCATGACAGCATTGCTGTTAGGGATAGGTCGGTTAGGCGTACTGCAAGGGATGAATTTAGCAGCTTATGATCATCTGATTCGTTTACGACCCGACCAGGGAGAAGACGATCGCCTTCTCATCGTGGGAATTACAGAAGCAGACATCCAGACCCGCCAAGAATGGCCCGTTTCAGATCAGACACTAGCTCAACTTTTGGAGAAACTAGAAGCACAGCAACCGCGTGCAATTGGGCTAGACATCATTCGAGATGTACCCATTCAGCCAGGTCGAGAAGCTCTTCTAAATCAAATGCAACAGAGCGATCGCCTGATTACTGTCTGTAAAGTCAGCGCTCCCAACAATCCGGGTTTCCCACCTCCGCCGGGAGTCGCACCAGAATTTGTTGGATTCTCAGATTTAGTGATTGATCCCGGCGGCATCTTGCGTCGCAGCCTACTCGTGATCGTGCCGCCGCTGCCAGAGAATGGTGTTCCTTTAGTCCCTCACCTGTGCAGTCAGCCAACAACTCTAGACAATCAGCCCAATACCTTGCTTTCGTTTGGCTTTCAGCTAGCACTGACTTACCTGGCAGAGGAAGGCATTCAGCCTGAATTGACTGAAGCCGATGAGTTAAAGCTAGGTTCCACCTTACTCTCTCGGCTTCAACCCACCACCGGGGGATACCAGAAAGCAGATGCTAGCGGCTACCAGATTTTGCTCGACTATCGCTCGGCTAACCGTGCAGCCCCACAGGTCAGCATCACCGATGTATTGAGCGATCGAGTGAATTCAGAACTGATTCGCGATCGCATCGTTCTGATTGGCTACACCACACCTCAAGCCAAAGATGAGTTTTACACGCCCTACAGTGCAGGAGCCAGCGATAGCCAAAAAATGCCAGGGGTCGTCGTTCATGCCCAATCCGTCAGCCAAATTCTCAGTGCCGTGCTGGACGATCGCCCGCTGCTCTGGTCTTGGTCAAATGCCCAGGAAGGAATTTGGATTTTCGGCTGGGCATTAGTTGGCGGGGTTGTGGCTTGGTATGTGCGCCATCCGCTGAAGTTTGGAGGAGCGATCGCAATCGCAAGCGGAGTCATTTACGGCATTTGCTTTTTGCTGTTTTTGCAGGGTGGCTGGATTCCGCTGGTGCCGGGGGCGATCGCTTTAGTTGTCACCTCAGCCGCAGTCATTTTGGTTGATCGCTTTAATCACAGCACCTATGGACAAACAGTCTGCCGCCAGGTTAAGAGCTTCCTCAAACTCGACATTGAGATTAACCAGGCAAAGCTAGAAAAACAAGTCGCTGAAATTACTGAATCTGACTACTTTCAGGACTTACAGCAAAAAGCAAAGGACCTACGATCTTCAGCCGGAACCCGCAGCCCCACTGCTCCTTCAACGGAAAACTCCATTCCTACAACAGATCACATAGCTGCTCCTTCACCTACCGAACCAACCGTCAAGTCAGGAGATGAGAACGAATTGGACTATTTCCAAAAGTTGCGGCTGAAAAGCAAACGGCTACGCGACCAAAGACAAGGGCAGAGCGACGACAAGGAAGGTTCGTAGCCAAAACTACAGAAACGCCAAACCTCTAGCGATTTACTTCCTATTGAGGCTCCTAAAGATTAGGGTAAATTGTCTAACACTTAACTAATCCTAGCCAAAAGCTTTACCAGCGCAGAATTCTATACTCACCTGAAGTAGCTCAGTCAGCTCTGGTAGATGTAGTAGTGCGGTAAATCTAAAGCGTTGGGTTCCGCTGCGCTTCACCCAACCTACACAAATCCCAAACGGTAGAACCGTAAGTTGGGTGAAGTAAAGCGTAACCCAACAGCAGTAAAGGCTGGAGCTTACTAGCTTGTAAGCGATGAAAAAAGTTTAACTCTGTATGAATCACTAAAGATGAACAACCGAGATGACGATAATCTAACGGCGCTGGTTCAGCAGCATAAGTCAGTTGCATCCCCTCTACAGGCTTTTCTCAGCGAGCTACACCTCAAGTACAAACCTCTGCGAGACGGCGCTGTTGCAAATTACATCCCAGAATTAGCGAAGGCAAGCCCCGACTGGTTTAGCATTTGCATCGTCACGGTTAATGGACAGATCTATAAGGTGGGAGATTATGATCAGCTTTTTACAATCCAGTCCGCGTCAAAGCCATTTGTACATGGCTTGACATTAGAAGATCATGGGCGTGACTACGTTTTAACGAAAGTTGGAGTGGAGCCAACAGGCGATGCATTCAACGCCATTGTTTTAGATGAGGCATCCAAACGTCCCTATAACCCAATGGTGAATGCAGGGGCGATCGCCACCGCTGGCTTAATTAAGGGTGCAGACCCCACCGAACGCTTAAACCGAATGCTCGACATGTTTCGGCGTTACTGTGGGCGAGAAGTTTTTATGGATATGTCGGTGTTTACCTCCGAACGGGCAACAGGACACCGCAATCGAGCGATCGCCTACCTGATGCTTAACTTTGGCATGATCGATGACCACATTGATGAGACGCTGGATCTCTATTTCAAGCAATGTTCAATCATGGTTAATTGCAGCGACATCGCAGTCATGGCTGCAACGCTAGCAAACTGTGGTGTGAACCCCATCACAGGCGACCGGGCGATCGAAGCTCAATACATCAAAGATGTACTCAGCGTCATGTACACCTGCGGGATGTACAACTATTCTGGCGAGTGGGCCTACCGCATTGGTTTACCTGCTAAAAGCGGCGTAGGTGGCGGCATCGTCGCGGTTGTTCCTGGAAAAATGGGAATTGGGGTCTTCTCGCCGTTACTAGATTCACGCGGTAACAGCATCCGAGGTGTTAAGGTTTGCGAAGACCTTTCCTTACATTACGGACTGCATTCCTTTGACCTACAGACCCCCAACTCCAAGCTGATTGAAGCGCTTGCTCGCCCAAACTCTAAACCTGCGTAAGCCAAACAACCTACCATCAATGACCCTTTACGGCGCGATCGTTCCGGTTAAGGGTGAACTAGCGCTGGCATAGGTTTTCACTGGGATTCGTCCTGCTAAGTAAGCAAGCCGTCCGGCTTCGGCAGCCATTCCCATTGCTCGACCCATCAAGGCTGGGTTTTGGGCTTGGGCGATCGCCGTATTAATCAACAGCGCATCAGCTCCCATTTCCATCGCCTGAGCCGCTTCACTCGGGGCACCAATCCCTGCATCTACCACCACTGGAATGTTGGCATTCTCAATGATGATTTGAATGTTTGCCTCATTTTTGATTCCCTGACCAGAACCAATGGGTGAACCCAATGGCATCACCGTGGCACAACCCACTGCCTCTAATCGTTGAGCCAACAGCGGATCGGCATTAATATAAGGCAGCACTGCAAACCCTTCTTTGACCAATTGTTCAGCCGCTTCTAACGTACCGATGGGGTCAGGCAATAAATACTTTGCATCGGGGATCACTTCCAGTTTGACAAAGTTGTTGTCTTCCTGACCCAACAGCTTTGCCATTTCTCGCCCCAATCGGGCAACCCGAATCGCCTCTTCCGCAGTTTTGCAACCTGCCGTGTTAGGCAGCATCCAGAGTTTTTTCCAATCTAGCGCTTCTGCCAGTCCTTCATGACCTGGAGCGTTGGTCTGCACCCGGCGCACTGCTACGGTTATGATTTCACACCCACTGGCGGCAATGCTTTGGCGCATTTCCTCAAAGTTTCGATATTTGCCTGTCCCGGTCATCAGGCGAGACCGAAAAGATCTTCCAGCAATTACCAGCGGTTGATCTAGGCTATTTGAAACTGGTTCAGTTGTGTCAATTTCGGGGCGATCGAGCGGAGTAGAATACTGCTTCAACATTGCGTTTGAGTGAACTGTGTTGGAATCAATGGAGTTTGAATTCAGCCTTCCATTTGAATCGGCTGAAGGCTGAGCGGAATTAGAAACAGACTTGATTGACGGACTGGCAGTTGCTTCAGCTGAAGTATAGAAGCGCTCCCAAGAAAAACTTTGCAGCAAGGGAGTAGATTGCTGCTGCGAGAGAAAATCTGCAATCAAGAGCGCTGTGACTGGGGCTAGCAAAATGCCGTTTCGGTGATGTCCTACAGCTAGCGTCAAATTTTGGCAAAGACCTGCTCCCAGAATAGGAGCTTCATCTGGCGTAGTCGGACGAAACCCCCACCAGCATTCTTCGATCGGGAACTCTTGCAGTACGGGATAGAGGCGAATTGCTGCTGCTAGCAGCTTTTGTAGTCCTGCTGCAGTATTGCCAGGAGTAAAACCAACCGATTCACTTGTTGCGCCAATTACAATTCGCCCATCTTGGCGCGGCACAATATACACCTCAGAGCCAAACAAGACACGCTGTAAGGGCAAGTTGGCTTGGTCAGAGGGAATACGAACCGAGAGCATTTGCCCTTTTCGAGGCTGTACCGGAATAGGAAGCAAAGCTGAAGACCATGCTCCGGTTGCCAGAACGTACTGCTCTGCCTGCCACTCACCGGCTGTTGTTTTGAGACTTGTGACCTGTCCGTGCTGCTGCTGAACTGCTTCAACCATTACCCCTTCTCGCAAGTCAACTCCCAAAGTTTGAGCAGCAGCTTTAAGGGCTTGAGCCAGGGCACGATTATCGACCTGGGCATCTTCGGGAAACCAAAAACCGCCAATGACTTCAGAACTGAGTCCAGGTTGAGCGTGGTGAACTGCGGTTCGGTCGAGCCAAAGAGCAGGAGAGGAACTGGAGCGAATTTCTAGGTTTTCAGGCTTTGGGCGTTCATACGAAGGGGCAAGAATGCCGCAAGTCCAGTATCCGGTTGATAGCCCGCTGATCTCTTCAATTTTTTGAGCCCAGTTGGGGTAGAGCATCCGGCTTTTAAGACCCAGTTCGAGTAGAGCTGGATCGGCGATCGCCTCTGCTTGAGGAGCCAACATCCCCGCCGCCGCATGAGTCGCAGCCTCGGCAAAGTCGCGGCTTAAAACTGTAACATTAGCTCCTCGCAGCTTTAACTCGATAGCGATCGCCAAGCCAATTACGCCACCGCCAATAATTAAAATGTCAGATGCAGTATTCATGAAAGCTACAGGAGGCTGCGAATCAAGTTAAGCGGCTTACCACCGTGCAGGGATAGGGCGTGGACGTTGAGCCGTTCCTGCGGCAGGCGTAGGAGACGCAGCAGGAGTCGGAGATTGAGCAGTCGTCGTTCCAGTACCCGTTGCCGGAGCGTTGGCTGGAACCTGAGCGGGTGCGCTCGTTCCAGTTGTGCCACTAGCCCCCTGTTGAGGAACGGGTCGGCGTTCATTCGGAGAAGTTCCATTTTGAGTGGCAGTATTTGGAGCAGTAGTATTTGGAGCCGTTGCAGTATTCGGGGCAGTGGCACTATTTGGAGCACCAGCACTATTTGGAGCAGCGTTGCCTTGAGGGACGCTGTTGGGAGCTGCAGTGTTATTTGGAGAGGCGGTGTTATTTGGAGAGGCGGTGTTATTTGGAGAGGCAGTGTTAAAAGACTCAACTGGCTCTCCATTAGCTTCTTCTTCGTCTGAACGCTGCCCAAACAGATTGGAGAGAGACGGTAAATTGTCGGTTGCCAAAGAACTAATCAGCAAAACAAGGGCAATTAGTATAACGAAAGAGCCAATAAGTCGAGCCACAGCCTCTACCTCCACAAGGTTCTAATTCCATCATCTCTTAGTCCATCAATTTTTAGGACAGCTATGAGCAGGGTTTCTCGAAAATTGTCTCTAAAATTAGATGAAACTGCTTCAATTTAACCTGCGATCGCAAGAGTTTAATCTTGCTAACGATGGGGTTCAATTGGTTAACCTTCTGGTGTCCAAATAGGTTGAGAACCTTGTCCCCAAAATCCATCAAACTTTGTCACTTTGACATCACCTAACACTTCAGTCTGGCAGGCAAGACGACGATTTTGCGTGGGAGAATGAGGAGGCAGTGACCGACGGGTGCGATCGCGCCAATTTGCCTCAGAAATTCCTCCTTGAATCTGTACAGCACAAGTACCACACGTCCCAATGCCGCGACAGTTAATTAAATTTGCCCGTCCATTGTGCAACTCAACCTCATGTTGCAGCAAAACTTGACGCAGGTTAGCGCCCGTCTCGCAACCAAATGTTTTTCCTTGAGCTGTCACTTTTGGCATGATTAATTTTTCACTCTAAACTTTTCCTAACCCTGAATTTCCAACCTTGAACCAGTTTTTGATCAGCAATCAGCAGCTTGCCTCAACTTTCAAGTTCTTAATAATAATCTAATTTTCTTTACTTCTTAAACCCACTTATTCTCTCGCTGACCTTCTAGCAATACCCACGCCTATACCCATGACTGAGACTTCTTCAAATCGGCTCTGGATCTACGACACAACTTTAAGAGATGGCGCTCAGCGTGAAGGGTTGGCACTTTCGCTCGAAGATAAATTGCGAATTGCTCACCAGCTTGATCGGTTGGGCGTTCCCTTTATAGAGGGTGGTTGGCCGGGAGCAAACCCCAAGGACGTGCAGTTTTTTTGGCAGCTTCAGGAAGAACCACTGACTCAAGCAGAAGTTGTGGCGTTTTGCTCGACTCGTCGTCCTGGTAAAGCCGCAGCCGATGACCCCATGCTTCAGCCCATTTTGGCTGCTGGAACGCGCTGGGTAACAGTATTCGGCAAATCCTGGGATATGCACGTAACGGAAGGGCTACAAACTAGCCTTGAAGAAAATTTGGCAATGATTCAGGACACAGTGGAATTTTTCCGCAGCCAGGAGCGACGGGTGATTTATGACGCGGAGCATTGGTTTGACGGCTACAAGCGCAACCCTGAGTACGCCCTGAAAACTTTGGCGGCGGCGATCGCAGGTGGCGCAGAATGGTTGGTTCTATGTGATACGAATGGCGGCACGCTTCCCCATGAAGTTGCTCAGGTGGTGCAAGCGGTGAAAGGGGCGATCGCTGCCTTCACCCCAAATCCTCCTCAAATCGGTATTCACACGCACAATGATTCTGGTACCGCTGTGGCGAACGCGATCGCCGCTGTGATGGAAGGCGCACAAATGGTACAGGGAACGATCAACGGCTATGGCGAACGCTGCGGCAATGCTAACCTTTGCACCCTGATTCCCAATCTGCAACTAAAGCTGGGTTACGACTGCGTTAGCCAAGCACAGCTTGCTCAACTCACTGACTCCAGTCGTCTAATTAGTGAAGTCGTGAACCTTGCCCCTGACGACCACGCTCCCTTTGTCGGCTTATCTGCCTTTGCCCACAAGGGCGGAATCCATGTCAGCGCAGTCGAGCGCAACCCGCTCACCTATGAACATATTCAGCCAGAGCTAATCGGCAACCGTCGTCGCATCGTTATCTCCGATCAAGCGGGGCTGAGCAATGTCTTGGCAAAAGCCCGTAGTTTTGGCATCAATTTAGACAAACAAGACCCCACCTGTCGCCAAATTTTACAGCGATTAAAAGCATTAGAGAGTGAAGGCTATCAGTTTGAGGCGGCTGAAGCTAGCTTTGAGCTCTTGATGCGAGAAGCGCTGGGCAAACGCGAGCCCTGGTTTGACCTGCGCGGATTTCAGGTGCATTCTGACATGACCTGTCACACCCAAAGCTGCCAAACCCATTCCCTCGCGACAGTGAGAGTGGCCGTCGGCAATCAAGAGCTACTCGAAGTTGCAGAAGGAAATGGTCCTGTTTCAGCGTTAGATGCCGCTCTACGGAAAGCTCTCATGAATTTCTACCCGGTCATTGCTGAGTTTCACCTGACTGACTATAAAGTGCGAATTTTAGACAGCACATTAGGCACCTCTGCTAAAACGCGGGTGCTGCTCGAATCCAGCAACGGGCAACAGCGTTGGACAACGGTAGGCGTTTCTCCGAACATTTTGGATGCCTCCTGTCAAGCAGTCGTTGAAGGATTGGAGTACGGCTTGCTGCTGCAAAACCAGGCAAAAACTGCACTGGAGATTGCAAATTAGATTGCAAATTAATTTTTTCTGGCAAAAGGAACTCTGAATTGCGATCGCCTCGTCAGGTCGTTCATTAGCATGAAGTCAATTGATACAGAAAGACTTAGCCTAGACAGTATTTCTGCGACTCTGACCCTCTCTACTGAACTTTAAGGTTTTTGGTGTGATGAAGCGATCGCCTAGTGTTTCTGGAAGCAAGCCTTCCTCCAATCGTAGTTTGAGCCGTTTACTCTTTAGTCTGCTCTTGCTACCTGCCTTTGCCCCCGCTGCATTTGCCGCCCCACCTCAACAGCCCGATCAAGAAGTTGCCTGTGAAATTTTAGTCGTGGGTGGAGGACTAGCCGGAGTTGCCACAGCCTACGAAGGTTTGTTGGCAGGACGTACCGTCTGCCTGACCGAAATTACTGACTGGCTGGGCGGACAAATTTCCTCTCAGGGAACTTCTGCCTTGGATGAGCGCACCACTCAACGGGCACAGTTGTTCTACTCACGCGGCTACCTGGAACTGCGCGATCGCATTGAAAGCCACTACAAACGGATGAATCCGGGTGAATGCTGGGTCAGCGAATCCTGCTTCTTTCCCTATGATGGCGACGAGATTTTGCAGGAAATGCTGGAAGATGCAGCCGATGAAGGCAATGGTAGATTGCGCTGGTTTCCTTCGACTGTCATTAAAGAAGTAGACATTGAAGGTGGGCAGATTCAAGGGGCGATCGCCATTCAACACAGCCCTGCCCCTGATGCGCCACCCCTCAACACCTTGCCGCTCTCTCAAACCATTGAAGACTCCTACCGCTACGAAGACTCTGATCAGTTTGAGAAAACCATTATTCGCTTTGTGCCTCAACCACCCGATCGGCGATCGGCAAACGCAAACCAAACTCGTCCCACAAATTGGTACGTCGTGGACGCGACTGAAACAGGAGAAATCATCGGGTTAGCAGACGTTCCCTATCGTCTGGGAATTGATGCCCTCTCCTATCGGGAGCCATCTTCCTCCAGTGCCGTCCAAGATCCGTACTGCCCTCAGGGGTTTACCTACACCTTTGCAATGGAGGCAACCCAAGAACCGCAGACCCATGAGATGCCTTCCTTCTACCCGCAGTACGAGCCTTACTACAGCTATGAATTGCCTCGCCTCGCTAACTTTGGGCTGGTATTTAACTACCGCCGCATCTACGATGCCCGACCCCGAACGCAGGGCAGCAGCTACCAATTTAGCCCCGGCGATATCTCCATGCAAAACTGGACTTGGGGAAATGACTATCGCCCCGGCACTGCTGAAGATAACTTGATCTACAGCCGTGACCAGCTAGAGGCAACCGGACAGCTTGAATCGGGCGGTTGGCTTGGCGGCTTGCGAAGCGAAACCTTGCGCCGAGGAGAAGAAAACGCTCTTGGCTATTTCTATTGGCTGGTAGAAGGGGAAACCGATTCGCAACTTGGTGAGGGTGTAAAGCAACCTGACCCTAACCACCGCTACCTGTCCGGGTTGGACTCGCCCATGGGAACCGCCCACGGATTGTCAAAATATCCTTACATGCGAGAAGGTCGGCGGATTTTAGGACGACCTGCACCTGGATATCCAAACGGATTCTCGATTACGGAAATCGATATTTCTCGCCGGGACTACGCCGACGAATATTACCGTGAGGCACTGCCTCCAGCCATGTACCGCAGTCTGAGAACGGCACTGGCAGGGCTGGAAGCAACTGCTGTGGTGGGAGGAGTGCGATCGCCTGACGACACCGCTCGACGCACCCGTTCTACCATCTACCCTGATGCAGTCGGAATTGGGCACTATGCGATTGACTTTCACCCCTGCATGGCGTTAACTCCACCAGAGCAACCTGCTAACTATGAGCGTCCGGGTGAGCGGAGAGGCGCAGGACAGGCCTATCCTTTCCAAATTCCCTTGCGATCGCTGATTCCCCAGGAGATTGACAACCTACTGGTTGCTGGAAAGAGCATTGCCACCAGCCACATCGCGGCGGCAGCTTATCGAGTGCATTCGTTTGAATGGTCATCGGGTGCCGCCGTCGGCAACGTGGTGGACTTTGCTCTCGACCGAGGCGTGTTGCCCTACGAACTGGTGGATCAAATTCCGCTGAGAGAACCTTTGCTGGAAGAGTTTCAGCAACGCTTACAGCGTCAGGGCAATCCCACAGCTTTCCCTAACACTTCAATCTTTAATGAAGATTGGGAGGAATGGCAATAATTGCTAAGTCATGCAGAATCATGTTGCCCGTACTGTGGATGACATGATTCTGTGCGTCTGACAAATTGGGGTTAAATTCACATCAGAACTTGTGATGCATCTTGCTGTCAGCAGTTAGACTGGTGGGGTAAAGTTTGCTTAACGCATACTTTTGTTAACTTCTCCCAGTAGCTAATGCTTATGGTGACGGCACTTCCACAAGTTCCTCATGCAATGGCAACTGCACCGGTTGTAACGCCTGATCGCACCAGCCAGACGGTTCGAAAAACATACCCCAACTACAAAGTGATTGTGTTGAACGACGATTTCAACACGTTTCAGTATGTAGCAGAGTGTTTGGTGAAATACGTTCCCAACATGACGGGCGATCGCGCCTGGGAACTGACCCACCAGATTCATAATGAGGGACAGGCGGTCGTTTGGGTGGGGCCACAAGAGCAAGCCGAACTCTATCACGTCCAGCTTCAACGAGCGGGGCTAACAATGGCTCCTTTAGAAGCGGCCTGAGTAACGGCGTTGATTTAGGAACTTTAGAGGGCATCGCTTAACAAAGGGATGCCCTTTAATTTTGGCGGTGCAACTAGGTAGAAAGCCCTACACTAAAGAGGCAGGCGATCGCACCCTCAACCTCATGCCCAAACCCGACAGTGGCAGACTCGTTTGGAATCATTCAACTCACCTTCCCGGACTCATCCCAATATTAGAACGCCTGACCCAAGAACCCGGCATTCAAACGATTACTCCCGCTGTCATTGGCAGTGTTAGATCCAATTCACCCAACCTGAAGCTGAAGGTATCCGTTCCCATTCGTGGTGGCTTCAAACTCATTGCCCGCAAAGGAAAAACGGTGCAAGAGGTATTTATTTTAACCAGTTTGTCTCAGGAGGAACTGGAGGGGGCGATCGCCAAAGTCCTGCGTTAACCCTAAACACACATTCTTTAGGCAATGTAAACACGCGATCGCCACCTTCTGTAAAGACAGTGATTCATAGCGTCTTTGCAGAAGCGATCGCTTTCCTCCTGGCGTTTAGTAGAATATCAGGCGATATGTCTGCCGCATCTTTGGCATTCGTCATATCCTCGCCACTGTTCCAAATCACATTGGGAACAAATAACATAATCCGGAGCGGTGCTTGGAAGCACTATCTCAACACCTATTGTCTTTGTTACTACAATCGAACGGAATGCCAAAAATAAATAAACCCAAACTAGATAGATCAGGGCATTCAGCCATAACCCAAGAGACAGTATTCGTTGAGCTTCTGTGATTAAGACGAAGGACAGAGACAAAAATAATGCTGTCCAAAAAATACTTAAACCCTGTTTCTGAGAATTCCATGCCCAGAGGGACACACAACCGGGATAGGGTTTGAGGATGAGAAAAAGAATCAGAATAATGACAGGCAGGGCAGGGATTGCCCCAATTTGACCGATTGAAAGTGCGATAGATTGCCCATCGGTATAGGTGGGAAGTTTACTGACTGCTTCGAAATATGGGTCAATCAGGTAAAACCAACCTACTAGCCAAAGCCCAATAGGAAGAACGTAGAGTGGTAGTGCAAATGGGGGAGTGACCATGAAGTTTCTCATTGCAATACCTGATCTGTGTCCTACTCACTCTGCTTGCATCTTCAACCAGCTAAATAACTGTTTTGCTGTCAGGTCTAACTCAACGCCCTCTAGAACAACCAATTTGTCGTCTTGATGAAATAGCTCTGGTTGTTGCTGCGGCTGAAACACAAGAATTGAACGATCATCAAGGTCAATTAACCAACCAAGCTGACAATCATGCTTTAAGCAGTGCAAAATGTTGCCTGTAACCCGATTGGAACTTTGATCGGGTGAAAGGATTTCAATCGTCCAGTCAGGAGCAGCAAAGACGTTGTCTACAGGTTCTCCATCTTCATCAAGCTCAATGTTCTGACAACGAAATACCGCTATGTCTGGAACAATGGAGCGATCGCCAAAAGTACAGCACAACTCTGGAAAAGCATAAGCAATTTGCTGTGCCTCCGTGACTTTATTGATCGCATCAATCAATTTGCCTTGAAGTCTTGAGTAGCACGCCTTTGGCATTGTTTTTTGAATGACTTCCCCATCAGTATATTCACTAGCAGGCTTTGTTTCTGGTAATTTCAGAAACTCCTCTAGAGTTAGAGATGCAGGTTTCACAACAGTCATACCTCTTACCGTTATGAAATCGGTTGGGTCTAGTTTAGCAATCATTGTATTTTTTATTGATATGGCGCTGGTCACGAAAGTCAAGACAGAAAAAAGAGGGGTGGGCAAAGCCCATGCCCCTTTTTCTGTCCTAACCTGTATGGATAAAGCTATACATTGACAGGCTAAACCAATAAAAAAGAGGTCTTACGACCTCTTAAACATTCAGCAGAGTATTGAATATTGAAAGCTTTAATAGCGACCTTTAGGCTTAGCAGTGGTGATGAGAGACTGCTTCAAGCCTTCAGATAGGCTCAAGTCCCTTTAGTCACTAGGCTAGTCCCGTGTTCATTCCAGGCTTACCCGTTGCCAACTCGACCTTGACGATCTTTCCGCCCATTTTCATAATCCGCTGCTGTTCGCGGAACCAGTTGTCATAGGGAACCAACTTGGTGAAGTAAGTATTTTGCAGTTCACGCTGAGTCCGAATTCGGGTTTGGCTGGGAACGCAAGCAGTGACTTTGAACATCCGCATGGGTCAATTTCTCCTAGATAAGCTTGAGAATTTTGAATCTCAATCAGAACCACAACGCCAAAATTTTTGATTGATATATCAAGTTAATTGCTTGAGGGCTGGAAGTCGAGAGCCAATCTTAAATCGTCACAGCCAGTGATGAAATAGCCATTGACCATCTAACACTCGCTCCAGATCTCCCAGACCTCAATGTGAGTTTGAGTTTTGAGTTTTGAGTTTTAACCAACTCACTACTCATCATCCATAACTCGTAACTGACTAGCTCAAGCCAGAGCTGATGTAGTCGAGGTAAACACCCATTTCTTTACCTGCATCTGCACCAACCAAGCTAGCGGTGACTTCCTTCATTGCTTGGATTGCTTGCACAGTAGCAGCGATGGGTACACCCAGAGAGTTGTAGGTCTCTTTCAAACCGTTCAGCACACGCTCATCCAGGATGGAAGGATCACCAGCCAGCATTGCGTAAGTGCCATAGCGGAGGTAGTAGTCCAAGTCGCGGATGCAAGCAGCATAGCGACGGGTGGTGTACATGTTGCCGCCGGGACGGGTGATGTCAGAGTACAGCAGAGACTTAGCAACTGCTTCTTTGACGATCGCAGAAGCGTTAGCGCTGATGGTGGTTGCCGCACGAACGCGCAGTTCACCAGTTTGGAAGTAAGCCTTGAGCTTTTCCAGAGCAGCGGTGTCTAGGTACTTGCCCTGAACGTCGGAGGAATTGATAACAGAAGTAATTGCGTCTTGCATGATCTTGATTCCTTAAAAATGGTCATTAAGTGAGGGACAAATGTACCCTTACTGCATTGCGCCAATCACGTAGTCGAAGTAGGAGCCTGCTTCAGAAGCATCTTCGCCAGACATCATGGAGGTTGCTGCGTTCTTCATTGCCCGCACACCTTCTGCCACAGCTTCGATGGGGGTGCCCAGAGACTTGTACATCTCGCGCACGCCAACGATACCGATTTCTTCGATAGGGGTGACATCACCAGCAACGATGCCGTAGGTCACGAGACGCAGGTAGTAGTCGAGGTCACGCAGGCAGGTAGCAGTCATCTCTTCACCGTAAGCGTTTCCACCAGGAGAAACAACGTCAGGGCGCTTTTGGAAAAGCTGGTCGCCTGCTTGCTTCACGATGCGCTCACGAGACTCGGTCAAAACTTGAGCAATCCGTAGACGGCGCTCACCAGAAGTAACAAAGCCCTTGATCCGATCTAGCTCACCAGGGCTGAGATAGCGTGCCTCAGCATCGGCATTCACGATTGACTTCGTGACAATACTCATTGATGGATTCCTCCGAAAAGCAAAATGTAACCGGATGTGTTTAAACCAACGTTCACGATTGAACGACTTAAGCCTTGAAACAAAGAGCCTCCAGGTTGAGCAGCTTTTAACCACTGCCTGGATGTGCATTTTTCACTCTACCCTAAGAGGCTTGATTACGCTTTAACGCGATCGCCCTCTTAAAAGTTCAGGCTCAAGTTGCGGTACCGCAAATATTTTCGGGCATAGGGTTCACATTCTTAGTGGACTCGCAATATTTTGTAATATTCACACTCATGTTTACTCTCGCTGGATCTTCGGGCATTTTGGCAGAATAAACATTAAGAAAAATTGCAATGCTTTGAGCAAAAGAGCAGGGAGGGGCGATCGCCCCTCCCTCTCCCAACCAATTTCGAAAATTTCTCAGCACAAATTTTTGGCTGTCCTTCAGTTCTACAGCCAAGCTCAAATTTATGTCCAATTCAGACTTACATGGAAATGTTATGAGTTGCCCACGCAAACCCAACAAAGTGCTTCTTGATACAAGAAGTCAGAGGGGTTAGCCCTATGCTGCATTCAATCGAGTCACAAGGTCGAGTCACCACCACTTGATGACGACTGGGGCGCCCGGAAGGAGTGCCCCTTTTTGCGCTTTATTTGCGACTCAAAGCACAGATAGGTTTAGGAAGTCTATTCACCTGTAGGAGTGTTTTTGAAACACCCCTACAAGATTTAAGCTCCTCTAGCTAGACTGCCCTGTCAGGTAAGAAGGCGACAGGTCAGACCAAGACTGCTTCACCAAGTCCGCGTCTGCCTTGACGCTACCAATGTAGTTGCCAGCTGGCAGCGAGGGGAAGCGCTTATAAGGCACTACATCCTCGCCAAAGTAGCGGGCATACTCAGGGCTATCCACCATCGCCTCAACTGCCGCCTTCAAACCTTGGTCAGCCAACAGCTTGTTGTACTGGCGGATTTCAGCCTGAGTTGCTGGCGCACGTCCTAGTAAGTGACGGAACAGGAATTCAATCACCTTGGTGTTGGGGTAGGGCGTGTAAAAACGACGACGGTAGATGTCAGAGCTAGCCAGAGTGCGAACAAATTCGCGCACTGAGATTTCGCTATTGCGGA
Organism: Leptolyngbya sp. FACHB-541; assembly: GCF_014695875.1. NCBI lineage: Bacteria > Bacillati > Cyanobacteriota > Cyanophyceae > Leptolyngbyales > Leptolyngbyaceae > Leptolyngbya > Leptolyngbya sp. FACHB-541. The sequence goes on from NZ_JACJPC010000027.1 coordinate 87,157, forward strand.
GTTTGCTCTCCAGGTCAGAGCGGCGGAACTCTCCCGGCACCTGTCCGCTAAACACATCCAACACTTGACAGTAGATGGAGTTAATCACCAGCATCGTTTCGTCCTGACCCATACCAGGATTCATCCGATAGATGCGAGCTGGCTTACGGCGAGATGTACCAACACCCACCTCAACCGACTGACCATCACCATTGGTAAATGAGCGACCCAGTTCAATGAACTTAGGCTTGCTCAAGTCCATCTTACGAGCCTGAATTGCCATATCCGCCATAGCCAACCCCATCAGCGGCAGCTTGGTGTTGTCCATGCGGGACTTGACTGGCTCAAAGCTGGGCACCACCAGGTCATCATTTTGCTTGGTGAGTTGGTTATACAACCGCTCTGTGTTGGGGAAATTCGCTGCAGGCAAGGTGGGGAAGCGACGGTAAGGCACCGTATCTTCGCCAAATACCTGAGCATATTCCATGCTGTTGACCATCGCCCCAATAAAGCCCTTCAGCCCGGACGAAGCCAAAATTTGGTTATACTTGCGAATCTCTGCCTGATCTTGAGGCGCACGTCCAAGGAAGTGCTTGGTACCCAATTCGATCACTTTGGTGTTGGGATAGGGCGTATAGAACTGCTTAAGGTACAGGTCAGAAATGCCCAGCCCTTCAATAAACTCCTTCACGTTGATTTCGTTGTTTCCGAGCTTACTTTCTAGCTCAGAGAAATCATTCTTGAGGATGTAGGGTTCAATATCGCGCTCAAAGACTTGCCGATAAGCAGCACGAACCACCGTCTGCAACTGAGTTTTATCTTCAGTGCTAGTGAGTTTGAACTGTTTAGTCTGTTCACGCCGCTTGTTGACCCCTTGCAGAGAGCGGAACTGAACATCAGGCTCAGAGCGGTTTTCCTTGACTTGACCCAATTCTACAAAGCGAGGTGTTTCTTCCTGATCAACTCGCAGTCCTTTCTCATTGATGCTGCCAACTCGGTTAGTCCGGAGTGCTAGACCGCCAGGAGTGAGGTAGCGCTCGTAGGGAACCGTGTCTTCACCGAAGGTTTCGTTGTACTCAAGGCTGTCAATGATCTCATCTACAACCGCATAGAAACCTTTCTTGGAGGCGATATCGAAGTATTTGTTAATTTCCTGGCGTCCGTAGGTTGGGCGACCCAAGAGACGACGGTGGATGTATTCGATCGCCTTGGTCACATACAGCGAAGTCCAGTAGAGCTTACGGAATAGGTCAGACTTGGCAAGCTGACGGACAAACTCACGGACTGTAGTCTCGCCATTCTCTAGCTTGATCTCAGAAACCTTGAGTCGCTGCCCCTCATATACATCGCGCCCAAAGACCTGAAGGTAAGCTGCCCGAATGACAGCTTGAGTCGAGCTTTCCGAGAATTTAACGCTGATGCCCTGTGTGTTGGTCGTGCGTCTGCCCGTTTGGAGTCCAGTAAAGCTGGGAATCTGGTCATACTTGAACACCTTTGGACCCAACGAACCAGGTGCAACACCTCTAGCGCCAGGATTGCTTAACTGGTTGTTGATGCCTGCGCCCCGGTTAATCAAAATCCGGCGAGTATCTTTGCCAAAAGGCGCGGGGTTACTGCTGGGATTCTTGTTTTCTTTGGGGAAGATTGCGCCAAATTGAATCTCCAACGGATCGTTGCCAGAACCGTAGGGGTGTTGATCAGGCAGCGGCTGCTCGTAGGCAGCAAAGGTAGTAATAAACTGAGGCACCTTGCGGAAAGGAGCACTGTACTTAAACAGGTCTTGCTGAGGACCCCAGTTGCGGCACTCCTGTGCCTCTTGACCTAGACCACGCAGGTAAGGGACGGTTTCCTCACCGAAGTAGTCAGCGTATTCTTTGGAATCAACTAGCGCATCTACAAGAGCAGACAGACCACCGTTGGAAACGATGGAGAAGTACTTCTGCACTTCCTCGCGGGAGCTAGGCCCACGACCGAGGACATGACGGAATGCCAGTTCTAAAGCGCGGCTGTTGATATAGGGTTCAAAAAAGTTTTTACGATAAAGCGGCGATTTGGCAAGGCGACGAATAAACTCCTTCATGGAGATTTCGCCGTTTTTCACCTTTGATTCCAAATCAGAAATGGAGAGTGAATAGGCGCGGGTAATGTCGCGCTCAAACACCTGACGATAGGCAGCTTTGACGACATCGTTCTTCTCGGTGGAAGAAAGTCCCGGCTTCATGGCGTACTTAGGCCGACGCTCGGCAGCGTTGAAGTAAATCTGCGGCAGCTCTAAGCCTTGCAAGTCACCAGAAGGACGCTGACGCAGTTTGTTAGAGGGGGTTGGCGCTCTAAATTCAGTGATCAGAACGTCAAAGTATTGGCTGACGATCGCTTCTGCATCACTGTCTTTGCGGAAGTAGCCGACCGCAGCCTGCTTCATCTCTTGCAGTGCGACAATCGTAGCTTCGCCAGAGCAAGCATTCTCGATAATCTCCCGCAAACCTCGGACGTTTACCGAGATGATGTTGGGGTCGCCTGCAACGATCGCATAAGTGACATAGCGTAAGAACCAGCTTAAATCGCGCAGAGACTTCTGCATGTTGCTGGGACCATAGCGAGCCACGTTGATAGGACGGAATCCGGCTGGGGTTGGACCGCCGCCTGAGGCGCTAAAGAGCGATCGCAATCCTTCTAGAAAACCGCCTCGGCTTTCCACATAGGTCGCGGTTCCCAGTTCCATTGCCCGTTTTACGTCCAGCCCTGCTTCTGCGGTGGCAAAGCTTTCTACAGGAATTCTGGGCTTTTCCAGATAAGCCATCGGGGAGCCACCGACGAAGATGCGGTTGGCAGCGCGCGAGACGATTAGCTCTGAGTTTTGCGTGATCGTTTGGGCAATATCCAGGCGCTTAATTCCTGAACTGAAATAGCTAGACAATTCACCCAGTTCTCCTCGCCCCAAGAAGCGATCTTGCTGTTCAGCCTGAGAAATTGTTGAAACGGGTAGGGTTTGGTATAGCTGCGGACGCGCAACAGAGCTTCCACCACTTGCCTTTACACTCATTGGATTTCAAAAGCTCCCTATCAATTGGATTGCATGTAATTACATGAGACCTGCCCAAAGCCCGATTGGATGAATATTTGTCGGGTGAATAATTCCAGATTGCTCTTGCATCAAGCGGCTTCCGGTCAAAAATCCACCAACGGCTGCCCAGGGTCAACTCGATCAGTTTTTAGATTAAAACGTTTCGGGGTTACAACATCGCTTTATTAAAAAGTGTGTAGCATTCCCAAAGGAGATTGCGTAGTCATTACAAAGGCAATCATAGAGGATCGCGGTAAGGAAGCTGAGAAAAAATTTAAGTTCTGTTACTTTCTCAAAACCAAGAATTTGCAAAACTCCTAAAAGTAACGTGATGGGCTGTACAAAATTGCTGCCCGACAACCTTACGAGTAGAACATTCGGTAAACTCTAGGTTGCTGCAATTTTGTCCATTATGTTAGATTCTCAGCCCTCCTCTCAACTACCTGCTCAAACTGCCTCTCAGACCGTCAGTGCTGCCGTTGCAAAACTTTATGACACTTACCCCTTTCCACCAGAGCCATTGCTCGACGCTCCACCTCCAGGCTTTAACTGGCGCTGGGATTGGTTAGCCGCTTACAACTTTTGCACCGGACAAAAACCTATTAAGCAAAACATTCGCATTCTGGACGCGGGCTGTGGAACAGGAGTAGGTACGGAGTATCTGGTTCACCTTAACCCTTCAGCACAGGTGGTAGGAATTGACCTGAGTGCGGGAGCACTGGCAGTGGCAAAAGAGCGCTGTCAAAAGTCAGGCGTTGCAGCAGCAAATTCTGAAACTAACAGAGTTGAGTTTCACCATCTCAGTCTCTATGATGCTGACCAACTTGAAGGTGAGTTTGACCTGATTAACTGCGTCGGTGTGCTGCACCATTTGCCTGACCCAATTCGTGGAATTCAGTCTCTCGCGAAGAAACTGGCTCCCGGTGGGCTGATGCACATTTTTGTCTATGGCGAATTGGGCCGCTGGGAAATCAAGCTGATGCAGCAGGCGATCGCCCTCCTCCAGGGGGACCAGCGAGGTGATTACCGGGACGGCGTACAGCTTGGACGGAAAATCTTCTCAGCACTGCCCGAAAACAATCGATTGGTCAAGCGGGAACAAGAGCGCTGGTCCCTAGAAAATCAGCGAGATGAATGCTTTGCTGATATGTACGTGCATCCCCAAGAAATCGACTACAACATTGACACCTTATTCGAGCTAATCGATGCGTCTGGGCTAGAGTTCATCGGCTTTTCTAATCCTCGCGTCTGGAAGCTAGAGCGGCTATTGGGCAAAGTGCCGGAATTGATAGAGCGATCGCAAGGTTTGAGCGATCGCCAACTCTATCGCCTTATTGAACTGCTCGACCCGGAAACCATTACTCACTACGAATTTTTCTTAGGGCGAAACCCTTTACCTAAAAACGACTGGTCATCTGATCAGGCAGTTTTAGCCGCCATTCCAGAACGGAGCCCATGTATGGACGGGTGGGATAGCCGCTGTTTGTTTAATTATGATTACCAGATCATTAATCTGGCTGAAAATGAATGGCAGTTTCTTAAGGCTTGCGATCGCAACGCAGAGCAAGCTGAACAGCAAACTGTAGAACAGATTTTAGCCGAAGTGAATTTGGGAATAGAGGGGGTGCGATCGCTACTTGGTCAGCAGTTAATTTTGCTTACTCCTGCTTGAGGGTTTTTCTAGCCTTGCGTAGAAGATCGATGGAGTAATAGGGGAACAGTAGGGACAACGAAGCAAACTCTCCTTAACCTGCCCTCGGCTTTGCGAGAAGTTTACATAAATCAAAACAAAAACTGTATATCTTGATACTTTTTCTGAGAGGGCTTCATTACAATTAGTGAAACTACGGTTTTACGCAACCACAACGCAATTAACAGTAGAGGTCATTTATGGCAGAACTCACTTGTACTGTTCCTATCCCTCAAACCCCTCAAGAGTTGGAGCAGGCAATCCGCTATTACAGGACGAATGACTTAAGTAAAAACGATTTATTTTGCCACTGGCAGGCAATTCGTGATGCTTCCCTAGAGCAGCGTCTCCCGGAACCAGAAACAGTAGAAGTAGCAGGAGATGACAGCTACTAGAAGCTACTAGAAAGGATCGCTAGCCACTTAGCTTCGTCATAATCACAAAACTTAATACTCATTCCAAGAATTCGGACTACAGATGAAAGGGCACCCGCTCTAAGCTGTAGTCCATTTTCATTGGAGTGGTGTCGTGCAGCGAGCAAAAGCCCTTGATAGAAGCAATGCTATCCCGAACCAGAGCATAACAACTTTACGAGCTTTGATTTCGCGAATCTCGATTCATCGCTCCGGTGCCGATCGCCCCCACCCAAATTGTCACTAGCAAAATGCCAATTGCTTGAGCTTTGTCTTGTAACGTTTCTTGAATCAGCAGCCAGCCCAGCAGTGTTGTGAAAACGGGACCACTTGCGCTAATGATGGCAGCCTGGGCCGCGCCAACTCTGCGAATGCCGATGTTGTTGAGCAAAAAGCCTGCGATCGCCGTCAGTGCCAAAACAACGGTGCTTGCCCACAACCGTGACCACATCGTGGCATTGACAACAATTCTTAAGCTGGGCAGCGTAGCTGTCAGCCAGGGAATGAACGCGATCGCCCCAACCGTCAAGCTAGCCAGGAGCAGCATTATTACAAATACGCCGAGAGTAAAAGGCACCGGGTGTAGCCGAAAGCGCCGAGTGCAGATCTGAGTCAGAATTGTGTACGCCGCAAAGACAACTCCCGCAAGAGCCGCCATCGTTGCGCCCAGCCACACCTTATCTGTTGATTGTTCAGAACCGGGAATGGTGAGCAAACACCCGGCATAGATGGTGCCGACTGCTAAAGTTAGTAGGAAAGTGGGGCGATCGCCAAAACACCACCAGGCAAATAAAACGGTAACGGTCGGGTAGATAAAAAAGAGCGTTGTAGCAATTCCAGCAGGAATTACACTCAACGCCGTAAACATCAGTGGCAGGGACAAAAATAGCAAAAAACCGCTAGCTAAAACGCCCCCGATCAGGGCCGGGTTGCGCTCATTCAGTCGATTCTGGATATCCTTCCACAGTGGCGGATAAATCCAGGTGCCAATTCCAAATGCCATTAGTAGCACCACCACCACCATCCGCATCAGCAAAATGAGCAGCAAGTTGCCCACACTCGATTCAACAAATCCACCAAAGCTGATTCCCAGCACGGTTTGTTGACTCAACACGATTCTGACAACAATGTTTTGAAATGACAGTATTAGTGAGGATAGCAAGACGATGGCAGCGCCCTGTAGGTGAGGCGATCGCCCCCATCTATTCCAACCTTGAACAATTTGAACTAAAGTTTGAAGCTTATTCTTGGACTGCATGAGTAGCACCTGCAAAAGCAACAAACTTTGCGCTGCAATGGGGCAACTCCCAGCAACCCAATGCTGACGAGTGCAGACCATAAACAGGCAAAGTCCTACATACTAGCAAGACCACCCATAAATAAGACACACTAAGCTATAGATGTAGGTCATTCCACATAGGTGAGTGAATTGTGGGACGGACACAAACTTATAAAGATGTCAGTCTAGAACGTAGTCTAAAGCCCTCTAAAGCATTCCAAAAAGCTCATTTTTGGAATGCTTTAGAAAGGTCCAAATTCTCTATTTTGGGGAGTTTTGAGGACTACAAGGATTCGGCAGCGAAACCAGTAAAAGCTTTAAAGCACAGCCTGATCTTCTGGACTGGAGCGATCGCAGCCACATTTGTGCTTGGTCATGGAACTGCTGAGGCGATCGCCACCGAACTGTCCCAATCCAACCTGGTTACAACAGAGTCGGGTAATCCAAACAGTGCGCCCCTACAGATCACGCTAGAAAACTATCCCTCTTTTAATAGTCAGCGCCTCGACCAGCAATTGAGATTGTATGCCGATCATCTAAATACATTTGGCGTACCAGATATTCTCATTGTTGGCAGTTCTCGTGCTTTGCAAGGCGTTGACCCAGTGGCGCTGCAACAAGCTCTAACGGCACAGGGCTACCCGGAGCCCAATGTATTTAACTTCAGTATTAATGGGGCAACGGCTCAGGTAATTGGTGTGCTGCTGCGGCAAATTTTGACACCCGATCAATTGCCTCAACTGATTGTTTGGGCGGATGGCTCACGCGCGTTCAACAGCGGTCGAGCAGATATTACCTACAGCGGAATTTTGACATCCGAAGGCTACCGGATTTTAGAGACTGGGGTTCGCCCCATTCAGTCACCGCAGTCACAGAGCTCTCTCACAGCAGAGTGCCTCAGTACACCGCTAACCAATTACGCAAGTTGCGATCGCCCCTCCACTTCTGCTAATCTGCTTGACCTGCCGCCGATCTACCCGATTCTGCCGGAAGTAGTGAGCGATCGCCCTACTAGTGACTTGGACTCGACAGGTTTTCAGCCTGTTGCGGATCAGTTTAATCCAACTACTTACTATCGAGAATTTCCTAGAGTTGCGGGACAATATGACAGCAACTACATTCCCTTTGAGCTAGGTGGGGAACAGCAAGAAGCGACAATAGCGATCGCTAACTTCGCCCAGGCTCAACAAATTCCGCTCATCTTTGTCAACCTGCCCCTGACGCGCGACTATCTCGACCCTGCCCGCCAAACCTATGAAGACCAGTTTCGACAACACATGCAGCAGTTAGCGGCGAGAGCAGGATTTATTTTTCACGATCTCAGTCAGCAGCAAGAGCTAATGCAAAACGAGTATTTCGCTGATCCTAGTCACCTCAACCGCTATGGCGCGAGTGCCGTTGCAGCTCGGCTTGCTGCCGATCCGACGATTCCCTGGGCATTCCTGCTATCGGTTGGGGTAGGGACGGCAGATGCAGACGGGACAGAGGCAATTTATGAGTGAAGACTCACAAGAGCAACGTTACCAGTGGCTACGGCAAACTCAAGCTTGGATTGTCGATTGGCTAATTCGCATTCCAACGTCGCTCGAAGTGCTTTTCCTAATTGGGATGATTCGTCTGTTTGACTTGACCCCAATCGGCAGAGCATTTTTAGAATGGTTGAGCATCAGGAGTTTCCTCGAAATCATCGAGGGAATCAGTGTACTGGTGGCAGTATTTATCTACATCAAAGAAACTCCAGAGCGGCAAAAGCGATCGCATTACGAAGCCTGGAAAGTCATTGATGCAGCCTATGGCAGAAAAAACAGCTATGCCCGCATTCAAGCACTACAAGACCTGAACGAAGATGGCATCAGTCTCAAAGGGCTAGACATGCCCAGAGCGGAGTTGCGTGAAATTAATTTGAGAAAGGCAAACTTGCTAGGGGCTAACTTTCAAAAAGCTGACTTGCTTGAAGCGAACCTTTACAAAGCTGATTTGAGAGCTGCTAATTTGCAGCGATCCAATTTGCAGCGGGCGAACTTGAAAAAAGCTGACTTGCGAGCAGCAAATCTGTTAGAGGCAAATCTACTCGGAGCTGATTTCCAGGAAGCAAACCTCAAGGGGGCTGAGCTTCAGGGCGCAAAATTGCGGGCAGTAAACTTTAAGGATGCAAGCTTGTTGGGAGCAAATCTGCTCAATGCAGACCTACGAATTGCTGAGCACCTTACCCTGACGCAAGTTAAAGCTGCCCGTAACTGGGAACAAGCACTTTATGATGATGACTTTGCGCTTCAGCTAGAGCTAACCCCTGCCGCACCTTCTACCCAAATTACTCAACTTTAGGGGGTCTTAGCCTTCTAGACCAATTCATCCTGAACGTTATAGTTTTTAGTTGTTAACAGTGTTGGATGCTTGCTTGAAACTATTAATACATCTCAATGTGGTGAATTGAAGCTGAGGCGATCGCTAAATCTGTTAAACAGGGTTGAACTTTTTGAAGTATCAAAGCGCATTTGAAACAGCGAGTTATCATGTGAAATTAAGTAACTCAAGGTTTCAATCAGACAAGCAAACCTCGGTGATATTTCGCTTTTGCAGGACGCTTCTGGACACTAGGCTAGGCTTAGTGGTCTGAACTGGATGGTTTTCAGCTAGGCATCTAACCACTCCACTGTTTGATACGCAATCAGTTTGAACGCGATCGACTCGATCCGTTCAATTCGACCTGGCTCTTTACTAAGTTTCAAAGTTTTCCGGTCCTCAAAACATTAACCTTTCAGTTACACCCCTTTCCATCTAAGAATCTACCTGATGATTAAACGGACCTGAGTGATAAAACGAAGGATAACCGTTAATCCGCCTGTTGTAGGGTGCAGCCAAGCCCGGTTGCTATGAGGTTCAGCAAAGCTGGTGAAATTTAGCAAAGCTTTCAACCTGTAAGGTTCTCAGATTGACGGAGCATTGTAGTTATGTATTTCGCTGAATTTGCCTTTACGGGTACCACGGAGTTGGCTAGTCAACTCCTGATTCAAGCCCCCTCTAAAGTCGCTGCAAGTGACTTTGCTCAAAAATACGCTTCCAACTGGGGAGTTGAGCTATTTTCGCTAACTCCCGCCACAGAAAAGCAGGTCAGGCTCTATAGCCTTTTGAGTAAGCCAGTTGAGGTCTAAGGTTTAGCGGTATTCATCCTCTTCCATATCAGTACGGATAGCGAAGGTGAGTACCGTTTCGTCTACCCCTTTGAGCTCCAAGGGGCTACCTTTTGTGATTACGTGCTCTTCCAAATAATCTGCTACAGCAGCTGATACCAAAATGCTGTCTGGACCTGCGGCTTCTTGAATTCGAGCAGCAATGTTGACGCTTGGACCGATCGCCGTGTAGTCTGCCCGTTCCACTCCACCAAACATGCCGACAACAGCAGTTCCCTGATGGATGCCACAGCGGAACTGGACGCGGCTAATGCCTTGAGTTTGCCAACGTTCGTTCAGTTTGGAGAGAGAGCGGTACATCTGCTGAGCAGCAGCGATCGCCCGTCTAACCTGCTCGTTTGGCGTAATTTCTTCTGGTGCGCCAAAGATGGCTAGAATTGCATCCCCCATGAACTTGTCAACAGTACCACCGTGGTCAAAGATGGCGTGAGTCATCTCAGTCAGATACTCGTTTAAGAGTTCGGCGACTCGGCGCGATCGCAACGTGTTCGACAACTGGGTAAAGCCAATAATGTCGCTAAACAAAACTGTGATTAGCCTTGGCTCTGGACGCAGATCAAGTGCTAGTTCACCGCGAGAAGCTTTTTCTACCAGCGAGGTAGGCAAAAACCGACGCAGCACTGATTCTGTTAAGTAGGAGTTGAGTTCTGCTACCCGTCGCTCATTAGCTTTCAGCGCTAGTAGATTACGAACTTCCGCCAACAATTCTCGACGGTTAAAAGGTTTTGACAAATACGCATCTGCGCCCTGTTCAGCCCCCTCGATGCGCGTGTCTTCGTCTGCTTTGGCAGTCAGCAACACAATTGGAGTACCTTTCAGGGCTTCGTCCTGACGGATCATTTGGATCATTTCCAGCCCTGATACCAGTGGCATCATCAAGTCTGTGACGATCAGGTAGGGACGCTGCGTCTGCGCCAGTTGGAAGCCTTCTGCCCCATTCCGCGCCGTTTGCACGAGATAGCCTGCCTGTTGCAAAATGCCAGCGACATAGTTCCGCAGGTCGGCATTGTCGTCTACAACCAAAACTTGAGCGGCATTTATCGGAGCTAGATCTGAACTGCCTGACGGTAATAGCTCGACCGGGTGGGAACCGTTGGGCAGATGGACGAGCGCTCCGCCTTCAGAAAAATCTGACTCAATGTCAGCCAACTCGACCGCAGCGCGGACAGGCTCTATCTCAGCCGGAATTTCAATTACCTGATTTAGCGGCAGATGGGCGATCCCAGTTTGCAGCCAGACGGTAAAGGTAGTGCCTTTGCCATAATCTGACTCGACCCAGACTTTGCCGCCATGTAGCTCGACCAGTTCCTTGACCAGCGCCAAGCCTAAGCCGCTGCCTTCATGACTGCGATTGGTAGAACCGTCTGCCTGATGAAATCGCTCAAACAGGTGGGGAAGCTGATCAGCACGAATGCCAACGCCTGTATCTTTAACTTTAAGTAAGCAGTGACTACCCGCCGACTGTAGCACCACATCGATGCTGCCACCCGCAGCAGTGAACTTCATGGCGTTAGACAAAAGGTTGTAAAGGACCTTGTCGAACTTCTCTAAGTCCAGGTAAATGGGCGGGCACTCAGACAGGTGAGTTGAGAGGGTAATTTGCTTGCGATCGCAATACGGTCGAAAGGTCTCCACAACCTGTGTGATGAAGTCCATCAGGTTACAGGGGCGGAAACTGGGCTGCATTCGACCTGCGTCTAGCCGCTGCAAGTCGAGCAGTTGGTTGACCAACCGCAGCAAGCGGCGCGAGTTTCGCAGGGCAATTACAGATTGGTCGTAAGATATCCCTTCCTGTTGAGCGACGGCTGTTTCTAACGGTCCAATCGTTAGGGTAAGCGGAGTCCGAAATTCGTGGGAAACGTTTTGGAAAAATTCGGTTTTTTGCCGATCTAGCTCCATCAGTTGCTCAGCTTGCTGACGGGTTTTTTGATAGAGCCGCGACTGTTGCACAGCGATCGCTGCCTGAGCCGCCACAGCTTGAGCTAGCTCAATTTCAGAGGTTTCCCATTTGCGTGGCTCATGCACCTGGCGCAGAGAAATGCTGCCAATAATCTTGCCGTTATACAGCAGTGGTACGACCAATAGGGCACGAGCAGGCGATCGCAGCGGCACATCCAGCACGTTCATCTCTGGATATTGGCTCAGGTCATTAATGATGACTGGCTCTTGTGTGGTCAGCAAAAGCTGCAATACCGGATTTCCCTCAATCGGCACGAGTGACTGGGGTAAGTGATGCCGATGGGTCGAACTGCCTTCCTCAAAGAAGGGGTTAGCAGACGGGCTAATAGACGAGTTGACAGAAAGCTCAAACCCGTTTTTGGAATGGTTAAAAGATTTTTGTTGAGCCGGAAGATTGTCAGAAGTTAACCAACCGTTCCAGTTTCGCTCTTCCATTGCGGGCAGCAGAGCGATCGCTTGACTGGGTGTCTCAATATCTTGACTGGCATCATGCAGCCCAACACATTGGACAAATTCATCCTCCTCAGTCCAGAGTGACAAAGCACAGCCATCGGCATGAAGTGCCTGTCCTAGCTTTTGAGTGATTGCTGCAAAAATCTCCTGTGGGTCAAGGCTAGAGCGAATTGCTGCCGTAATTGTGTTAACCAGTGCTTCTCGCTTAGCCAGTGCCCTGACCTGTTCATAGGCTCGTGCCTGTGACAGCGCTAATGCAGCCTGGTCTGCCACCATCACCACCAACTGCACCTCATCTCCTTGCCAAATGCGGGAGTAGCTGCACTGATGGAGTGCCAACACTGCCATTAGCTCTTGCTGACAAATTAGCGGAATTACCAGGCTAGAGCGAATTTGAGCCGTTTTATAAGACTGCTGGCAGCGATCGTCAATTGCCTCATCCCGAGGCGACTGCATTTCTGCCTGAGCATCGTTCATCACATGAACTTCTCGCGTTTCCCAGAGCGTATTTGCCAGGTTGTCTAGATTCCAGGAATCGGAAGTAGCTGCTGTTGATTCAGGCAGACGAGCCGTGTAAACAAATAGCTCATCACTGACGCGATCGTCATGAAATGGACGCAAAATACAGCAGTCCACCTCAAACATGTGACCCACCGTTTCCACGATGGTTTGAAGAATCTGCCGATAGCTCAGGGCACTGCGAATCGTGTTGGTCACCGCATTGAGCAGCGATTCTTGCCGCAGCGTACGGCAAAGCTCTTGAGTACGAGTTTTTAGAACATTGTGCGTATCGACTGCTTGGCGCACGACAACTTTAAGTTCTTCATCATCCCAAGGCTTAGTGACATACTTAAACACCTTACCTGAGTTGATTGCTTCTACCAAATCTTCGACATCGGTGTAGCCTGTTAAGATAATTCGGATGATATCTGGGTACTGAGTGGCAGTGAGGCTAAGAAACTCAGTTCCACTCATTGAAGGCATCCGCTGGTCAGAAATAATGACAGCAACGTCTCCTTCCCTCGCGAGAATCTCCAGCGCCACAGGCCCACTCTCCGCTCTCAGCACCTTAAACTCACGGTGAAAAGTACGGTAAAGCAGATCTAGATTATCTGGCTCGTCATCAACGACCAGAATTTTAGGCTTACTGTGATCTATAGATATCATGCACCGTCCTGCTTCAAGGGCAGTTAAGTTAATAGGAATGGACGGGGTTGGGACAAGGGTTTGGATGTGTCACTGAGCTTATCTGACAAGAGGCGACGCGACATCCTGATCTAGAATCTTGTCCATCTCTCAGTTATCTCTTGGTTAAATGTAGCTTTGAACCTGGAGATAGCGATCGCAACCTGAAAAGCATCCTAACGTTCCCTTAGGATTTCAGCCTCACCTGTAGATACCCCTACCCAAATATTACCGCTGTGCGCGAGCCTAACCGTAAAGCCGCACCCTAAACTGCACCCTTCTAAAACCTATCCAATTCTACTCAAGCAGACAAAACTGTGCTTCTACACTTATTGTGCCTTGAGTGTTAGCAGAAAGTCTGTGGCAAAAGCTGCTAATTTTTCAGGCAGTTAAACCAGGAACAGGTTTGAGCTGATTAACCATAGGTAGAGCTGATTAACCTTTGGCTAACTAGAAATTGCCTTCATTGCAGCAGCGTTAATTAACATTACTTCAAGACATAAAAACTTGCAAAATTTATTGTTGTAAAAATTATCTAAACAGTTTTCAACCCTGACCAACTTGAGATCTAGCCCCAAAATGTGAGTTGCCATTCTCTGAATACAATTCATACTGGGGAGTCTCAGGATTAAAATGAGAGGACATTCTATCTCTTAAGCGCAAAGCGCTAGTGTCCTTATCTCAACACAGGTGTTTTATCATCCTTGGTATTCAATCAATGGGAGTCTAGCGATCGCCCAAATGCCGCTCCAGTCCTAGTTCGAACGGCGCGGCAACAAGACCTAAACCGCCTTGCAGACGTACTTTCCAGTAGCTTTCACATAAAAGAAGGTGTAATCGGCTGGATTTATCCACTGTTTCGCATGGGCATTTATGAAGACCTGCGAAACCGCTTGCGGACAAAAACTGACCACTATGTTTGCCTTGTTGCAATCAATCAAGCTACCCCACAAGCGTCAAGCTACCCGCTAGGAGAGGAAAACTTAGTGGGAACGGTTGAAATGGGATTACGCACCCAATCGTTTTGGCAACCTCGCAGCCATGCCTACCTGTACGTGTCTAACCTGGCTGTACAGCGCGAATATCGAAGACAAGGGGTCGCTCAACAATTGCTTTTGACCTGCGAACGGGTCGCTTTGGAATGGGGTTTTCAGGAACTATATCTACATGTGTTGGAAAATAACTTGCAGGCACGACGACTCTATCGCAAAGCTGGCTACCAAATTAAACATGCTGAATCTAGCCTGAGCCACTGGTTTCTCGGACAACCCAGACAAATCCTCATGTATAAGCGTGTGGGTTAACGGCTAAAGACTCTGCCTGAGGATCGTGGAGATGGGGTGTATCGGTCGCTGTAAAGGCGATCGCTTCTCTGCCAGAGACTCAATTGAACGATCCCCTGCTGCGTTTCTACAAGGACGAAGGTTGTTCGCCCTTGAAAGAGACTGAGAAATTTCTGCGAGATCAAGACAGTAAGGATTGATAGGCGACTTCAACTCTTTGAGACTGGTCGGCAATAGTTGCTTCTAGCGATCGCAGTCTTTCCAGTTCTGCATCTCGATTAATCTCGCGGGTTTCTTTTTGCTTCAGCAGGTTCTCCAGTTCTGCCTTGCGCGACTGAATGTCTTCATTGATTCGCTTGGCGACTTCCCGGTCATAGTTATCAAAGCACTCCTGCACTGCACTGTAGATAGGCTGCCACTGCTCTTGGGCAATCTGGGGCAAGTGTTTAACTAGCTCCTTTTTGATTGCTTTGGCAAACTGTTTACGTGCATCATTTGCCTGAAGTGCGCCAACCCCCAACCCGGCTAACAGAATCCCAAAAGGACCCAAAATTGGTGCAAACAGCAGTGCAATTCCCCAGGTTGCAACCAGATTCAGCAAAATGCTTTTGAAGTCAAACCCCGTGGCTGCTAGCGCTGCCCCAGCAAGATTACCTCCCGCTAACGAGAAAAGTCCCATCGCCCATTTCGCCCAACCAGGAGTAGTGTCGTCTTCCCCAGATAGGTTCAGTCGAGTTTGAATGTCCTGCCCTGTCAGTTTTTCAGTAATTTGATTGGTTACTCCGGTGTAAGATGCGCCATGTCTTGCGGCACTCTGGGACAGTTCAGCGAAGGCTGACTCCAGATCTTTCTCGGCGGTGAGCGTCCAGGCAAAAAATTTGTCGTTGACGTACTGCTGAAACCCCTGCTGGGCAGAGCGATTGAACTGCTCTCGTTTGCTTTCGCTAAAGAAATCTAGAAACTGTAGGTCTGAGGGCTGGTAGCGCAAAAAGTCCTGCTCAAAGGTATTTTCTAGACTAAGCACATAGGTACGGAAGGAGTCGGCGATCGCCCTTGCTTTGCGATCGCGCATTCGTCGAATCTCATCGCAAAACTCATCTCGAATTTGGCTCAGTTTAGTGAATTCTGGCTCTACAGAGCTAATTCGCTGTTTCAACTCCTCTACATCTTGACCGAGGAGGGGAATGCGCCGTTCGACGGCTTGTTGAACTCGGAGGTTAGCCTGACGAGACAACGTTCTGGACTGGCGAAATTCAGCGATCGCCCGCTCTTGCGTCAGAAAAGTATTGAGCGCGCCCATGAATTCTGGAAAGCCTGTGCCCTCCAGTGAAGCGGAGGCATCCTTAATTCGTCGTCGCAGCGCTTGTATGGCGGAAACTTCAAACACCCGCTCATCATAAGTGTCCTGCCCGTCTACCTGGCAGTAATCCACCAGATTAGTGTGAAAGACTTTTCGCAGTTTGCTCTCTGCTTCTTCAAGTTCTTCTGAATCGTCGGAATCAATCAGTCCTTCCTTTACCTGATCCCAAGCGTTAATCAAGAAGAAAACCGACAGACCGCGATCTTTGATGTAGTTCTCTAGATAACGGCGTTCTGCTAGGGTGCAAGGCTGTGATGCCCGTAGGACAAATAGAATAGCATGGCAATTGTTGATGTAGCCAAGCGACAGTTCATTTCGAGCTTCGGTATCGTTTAATCCCGGACTATCAACAATTTCAACACCTTTTTCTAGTAACGGCAGCGGATATTCCACGACTGCGTGACTAACATCAGGAAATGCCTGCTGTTGCTGTTGTTCTAGCTGTTTTGCTTCTTGGGGATCAATTGTGTAACGCTGCTTAAACAGCTTGAAATCAATTTGCTCTGGTGGCTTGCCGTCATTAAAGTGAACCGTGACTCGTCTCTCAGCACCAAATTTAAGAATCGTTAGCAGCGCAGTACAGGGATTCACGTCACTAGGCAGCAGGTTTTCGCCAATCAGCGCATTGAGAAATGTGCTTTTACCTCGTTTCATGTCGCCCAGAATGAGCAGTCGAAATGCACCCTGACGTAAATTCTTTCCGGCAATGCCAATATCTGCAATCTCTTGGTCTAAACCCAACTTGCCAGAGGCTTCTGCAGCTGCAGACTCTGCGGTTGTGAGCGTTTCAGAAATGGTTTCTAAATAATCGGCAATTTCTTGACGCACTTTGAAAATTCGGTCAAGGTCTTGCAAAAAATTATGCGTTTCGACTTTGTAGCTCATGTTAATCGTTCTCAAAAAAGATCTTGTAAGCCAACCAAACAATTCCGATTACGATAAATGTGCCTGCTAGCCAACTCGCAATTTGAATGCCAATAACTACCAACACCACGATTCCGATAAATTTGGCGACGTTCTCTAGCTTTCTGTAGAAGCGCTTGAGGAAATTGAGCGGTTGAGCGTGGGGTGCAGCATTCTTGAGCTGAGCGTGACGTGAAGATTGCTGTTGACTAATTTCTGCTTCTAACTCCCGCAAACGAACTGCTAACTCACGGTCGCGCAACTCTTGCTCCCACTGCTGAAGTTGCTGTCTTTTATCAGAATTCATAGATGTCTGTTAGGGTGTCGGCGAAAATTCTGGGTGAATGTTCTACGACTTTAGCCTTCCCAACTTGGTACTGCCTAGGATATGAGTCTTTACTGTACAGGGGTGTAAGGGCGTAGCGTTCGGCAGATAGACCTCGGAATGAAGCGAGAATTTTTGCCCGAATGCTACGCCCCTAGGCAATTTGGACTACAGGTTAGATTGCTCAAATTTCTACTAGAGCTTGCTTTTGGCGATCGCCCCTACCTTTCCCTTCACCGCACTCAGATAGTCTGCTGGAGCTAGTAGAATCATCGTGCCGCGAACGCCTGCTGAGACGGCAACCTGGTCAAATAGCTCAACCGTCTCATCGATATACACGGGATAGTCTTTTTTGCAGGCTAAAGCGGTAACGCCACCCCGAATGTAGCCTGTGAGGGGCTGTACTTCTTTAAGGGCAACGGTGTCTACTTTGCGATCGCCCGTTAACTTCGCTAGTGCTTTCAAATCAAGCTGATCGCTACCAGGAATTACGGCAAGGCAAACTCCCTGGCGATCGCCTCTGGCAACAAGGGTTTTGAAAACTTGCTCAGGCGGTAGTCCAATTTTCTCAGCGGCTCGTTCGGCTGCTAGATCTTCTGGATCAACTTCGTAACTCCGGAGTTCATAGGCAATGCCTAAATTGTCCAGAATCCGTACTGCATTAGTTTTCATAGAAGGTGGAGCTTAGGGATAGAAGCTGAGTTGCGGTAAACCCAGTGTCTCTTTCCAGCCCATCATCAGGTTAAGGCACTGAATTGCCTGACCTGCCTGACCTTTCATTAAGTTGTCGATCGCCGACATGACGATGATGCGATCGGTACGCGGATCGACTTCAATACCGATATAGCAGAGGTTGGTGCCGCAGGCCCATTTGGTTTGGGGATAGGTGCCACTCGGCAAGACTTTTACCCAGGGGGAAGCCCGATAAAAAGCCTGGTAGATGGTAATTAGATCGTCTGTTACCAATCCAGGATCGCGCAGCGTTGCGTAGACCGTTGCCAGCAGACCGCGCACCATTGGGATCAGGTGGGGCGTAAACTGCACCATGACCTCGTGACCTGCCAGGGCGCTACAAACCTGCTCAATTTCAGGGGTGTGGCGGTGTCGCGCTACGCCATAGGCGCTGATGGAGTTATCAGCCTCTGCTAGGAGCAAATGTGTCTTTGCCTGCCGCCCACCGCCAGAGGTACCTGTTTTGGCATCAATTACAGCCGTTTCAGGAACAACTAACCCTTGCTTCATTAAAGGTGAGAGGGCTAACAGACTAGCAGTGACATGACAACCAGGACAGCCAACGAGTTGAGCTTCGGCGATGCGATCGCGATAAATCTCAGGCAACCCATAGACAGCGGTTTCCGCCACTGTCTGATCGGTGCGGTCGCCTCCATACCAGGCGCGATAGGTTTCCAGGTCGTCAAATCGGTAGTCTGCTGAGAGATCTAGCACCTTGCAGCCTTTTTGCAGCAGTGTCGGAGCCATCTTGTAGGCTAATCCATTGGGCAAGGAGAGAAAAACGACTTCGCAGCGATCGCCAATCGTCTCCAGATCAGGTGCCTCGACCGTCAAATTTACCCGATGTCCCAGGTGCGGATAAAGGTCAGCAAAAGATTTTCCGGCGCTGCTTTCACCGCCCAGATAAACTAGCTCAACTTCTGGGTGCTCAACTAGCAGCCGCACCAGTTGCACTCCACCGTAGCCTGACGCTCCTACAATCCCAACTGGCACGCGCCTGGAATCACCCATGATGTCTAAAGCTCTTAAAAGGTTTTTCTAGAAGCGCAGTAATTCTAACTTGATCACTGTGTCTCTAAATGCAGCATTGTAGTACTAAAATCAGGTTTTCGGGGGATGGTTACAATTGTCTCTGGCTGCTCGTGATCACCGCTGATTCAACTCTCCAACCAAACGGGCTAGAATTGGATTAACAAACTTCAGAAAAGTTTACGTCGTTATCTATTGGGAATTTCCTGTGGAATCGCTACATCCGTCAGGTTTTGAATTTGACTCAATCGAGGCTGCCCTGGTTGACCTAAAAGCAGGCAAGTCCATTGTGGTAGTGGATGACGAGAACCGAGAGAATGAAGGCGATTTAATCTGTGCGGCTCAGTTTGCCACGCCAGATATGATCAACTTCATGGCGGTTGAGGCCAGAGGGCTAATCTGCCTGGCAATGACGGGCGAGCGTCTGGATCAACTCGATTTGCCGCTAATGGTCAGTGGTAGAAGTTTTGAAGATAGTAACGAGCAAACTGCTTTTACCGTCAGCATCGATGCAGCGCTACATCTAGGTGTGACAACGGGAATCTCGGCTGAGGATCGAGCTAGAACAATTCAGGTGACGCTCAACCCTGAAACAAAACCGGGTGACTTGCGCCGACCGGGACATATCTTTCCACTCAGGGCAAAAGAAGGGGGAGTGCTAAAACGGGCAGGACACACCGAAGCCGGCGTAGATTTGTCCAGGTTGGCAGGGCTGTATCCGGCTGGGGTGATTTGCGAAATTCAAAATCCCGATGGCTCAATGGCGCGGCTACCAGAGCTAATCGAATACGCCAAATTTCATCGCCTGAAAATCATCAGCATTGCTGATCTGATCAGCTATCGGCTCCAACATGAGCGGTTTGTCCAACGAGAAACAATTGCCGATTTGCCGAGTGAGTTTGGCAAGTTTAAGATTTACGGCTACCGAAATTTGTTAGACAACTCAGAACATGTGGCGATCGTTAAAGGCGATCCCGAGACTTTCAAGGATCATTCTGTGATGGTGCGGGTTCACTCCGAGTGTCTGACGGGAGACGCGCTGGGTTCGCTGCGGTGCGACTGCCGAATGCAGCTTCAGGCTGCTCTCAAAATGATTGAATCTGCTGGGGCAGGCGTAGTAGTTTACCTGCGGCAGGAGGGACGAGGAATCGGGCTGGTAAACAAGCTCAAGGCTTACTCGTTGCAGGACTTGGGTTTAGATACGGTGGAAGCGAACCAGCGGCTAGGTTTTCCCGCTGACCAGCGGAACTATGGTATCGGTGCCCAAATCCTTAACGATGTGGGAGTTCAGCAGTTTCGCCTGATCACCAACAATCCACGCAAAATTGCGGGTTTGAAGGGTTACGGGTTGGAAATGGTGGATCGAGTGCCGCTGCTGATTGAAACGACTTCCCACAACTCGGTTTACCTGGCGACCAAAGCTGAGAAGTTAGGACATTTGCTGCTGCAAACCTTCTTGGTGACAGTGGCAATTCAGTGGCAAGATGATTTGCGATCGCCTACTGAGCGCTATGAGCGGCTAGAAAAGCTGCGCTACATGGCAAGAAGCCACGACTTAATTTTGCAGGAAGAGGCGCGTCCAGTGGCGATCGCCCTCTTCGGCAAATCTTCTCTCACCTTCCATTTAGGATTTGACCAGCCTAGTGTTGCTGCGCCTGACTGGTATCAAGACGCAGGACATCCTTATGTGCGGGCGATCGCTGAAATTCTTGACAACCTAGCGACTTGGCAATCTGTCCAGCAGCTAGAGTTCTTGATTTCTCCAGGTGGCGACCCGATGACTACGTTGCAGGTACAGCTAGACCGGCAAATTTTCCGGTTAGACCAAGAACCAACGGCTGATTCAGTTAAGCCTTCGTCAATCTGCGATCGCCTGGAAACTCAGCGGGTCTACGTCTTTTCTAGCCACGCACCCAACAATTGAAAGATAGAGTGAAAAAGCACAGGGGGCAATGCCCCCTGTGCTTTTTCACTCTATGGCAGTCAGCGTTGAAGAAACCCAGCGTCCCGCTATTCACTCGGCCAGCTAATGGATCAAGCAGCTTCTGCTTCTGCTTTCTTCTGGAGAAGTTGAACGATTGAAGCCTTTTCTAACAACCCAACTAGCACGCCATTGTCGCGAATTACAACTAGGGCAGGAAGCTTCTTCTCCTCTAGCAATCCAATCACTTCTAGCAGCGGCTTGTCTGAGGGCACAGTGTTGACTTGGTCAATGGGCTGCATCAGTTCCTTCACCTGCACGTCCCACCAGTCGTTAGTTGGAATGGTTTTCATGCTATCAACAGAGATCTCACCCACCAACTGACCGTTTTCATCGGTCACTAGAAATTTTTGCCAGTTCTTTTCGTTGCCAATGATGTAGCCATTCGCAAACTCTCTAAGAGAACTGCTAGCTGACACAATAGGGCTGTCGGGATCAACTGCGTCCCCAGCAGTCAGCCCACTCAGCTTTTCCTGAACAGTTGCAGACTGAGCCGATCGCCCTGCATTCTGCAGCAAGAACCAGCCAATCAACAGCGTCCAAATGCTGCCTACATTGCTCAGTCCTAGTACCGATAGAATTCCTAGCGCAACTCCAACCCAACCAAAAAATTGACCAACACGGCTCGCGAATGCTACTCCCTTATAAGGCTTGCCTGTAATCTTCCAGACTATTGCTTTAAGGACGTTACCCCCATCCAACGGCAAGCCGGGGATCAAGTTGAATACACCTAAAGCAAGGTTGATATAGGAGAGAAGCGCCACGATTGCAGTTAAAGCATTCGGTAGGTCTAGTAGCAAGTTGACTGCTGTGAACAACCCAAAGAGGACAAAGCTGACTAGGGGTCCGGCAATCGCCACCTTAAAGGAACCTTCGGGAGTCTTTGACTCTTCTCCCAAGCTGGCAAGTCCACCAAAGATAAACAGAGTAATCGATTTCACCTCGATTCCCTGAGCCATTGCCACAAAACTATGTCCCAGTTCGTGCGCCAGAACAGAGGCAAACAGCAAGAGAGCCGTCACAAGCCCCAATCCCCAGGCAGTAACACCTAACTCAGGAAACTGAGCCACTAAACCACTGCCGTAGCTCCAGGTAACTAAACCTAAAACGAGGAACCACGACGGGTTGACGTAAAAAGGAATTCCAAATAAATTGCCGACTCTTAAATTGCCGTTCATACCATTACCTCTGAACTAGGCGAATAAGCGCGCTTTTCTCAATCTTTCCATAGATGATCGTAACGAAATATAAATAATCCTTAAATCCATCAACTGATGTAATGTCCGTCCTAATCAGTTCGGTCAAGAGATAGAAATAGCCAAAACGTCTAGAAGCAGCTTGAACTGAATCTGTCCTCCTGGATGTGTTCCCTGGTGTTACGGATAATGGGAAGATGATAATTTAAGCCCACACTAAGCAGCCGGAATAGGAAGATTATGGCTCAAATTGAATTCTCTAGAGGAGTGATCGAAGAGGTCATTCCTGATGTTCGTTTGACTCGTGCAAAAGATGGCACAAACGGTACGGCCACGTTTTATTTTCAAAATCCTAAAGCTCTGGCAAATGACAGTACTACTGAAATTACCGGGATGTATCTGATTGACGAAGAGGGCGAGTTATCAACAAAAGAAGTAAAAGCAAAGTTTGTCAACGGCCAACCTGAAGCCCTTGAGGCGATTTATATCATGAGAAGCGCAGAGGATTGGGAGCGCTTCATGCGCTTTATGAATCGATATGCCGAAGAGAATGGGCTAGGGTTTAACAAATCCTGATTTTGCAAGCACTATGGCTGTTCCCCATCCTGATCCCCGTCCGATTGCAATTGGCTGTGCTGTAATCACGGTCAGCGACACTCGTTCCCCTGAGACTGATCGCAGCGGTCAGCTAATTCAAGAGTTACTTCAGGCTGCCGGACATCCTCTTATTCAGTACGTCATTGTTAAAGACGAACCGGAGCAGATTCAGCAACAGCTTAAGGCACTTTGTTTACGGGACGATTTGGAGGCTGTAATCTTAAACGGTGGTACCGGGATCGCACTACGGGATACAACTTATGATGCGATCGAGCGTTTGCTTGAAAAGGTTTTGCCTGGTTTTGGCGAACTCTTTCGCTGGCTGAGCTATCAAGAAATTGGCTCTAGGGCGATCGCCTCACGAGCAGTTGCTGGAGTTTATCGTTCTAAGCTAATTTTTTCCTTACCGGGTTCTAGCGGTGCAGTTAAGCTGGCGGTTGAGCGGCTGATTTTGCCAGAAATTGTCCATCTGGTCCAACAGCTTAATCCTGAAGTCGGAAAGTAGCACTAGAGATTGCTGGATTGATGGCAATTGCCTTAACAGTTACTCCTTTTCTACTACAAAGATTCAGAGATGCATCCCTAAATCTTTTAGCACTTAATCTTCAACTGGGAAAAAAGTAAATGAAAAATGGGGAAGGTTAAATCCTTCCCCATTTTTTGATTTAACACTGATACCTGTGTTTTATTGGGGCGAATTCATCCGCTCTTGCCCAATGCTAATTGGTTGAACGGGCTGCTGATTTCGATTAGCTACGATGTCAGGCTGTAGAGCAGCGATCGCTCCTGCATACTGGGGATCAGCGTCCGTTGTCGCCAACAGCGTGGGTGTAGAAGCTAGCCTTTGCCGCTGTGAATCGGTCAAGTTGATCTCAACATCAGGCGTAATTCCGCGATGGCTAATATCGGTGCCAGCAGGGGTGTAATAGTGAGCAATGGTAACAGCCAAACCAGCACCGTTTTCCAGGGCGTGAACCGATTGCACTAACGCCTTTCCAAAGGTTTGGCTACCGACAACGGTTGCTCTACGATTGTCCATCAATGCGCCCGTGAGAATCTCGCTGGAACTAGCAGAGTTGCCATCTACCAGCACAGCCAAGGGCAGTTCAGTGAGAGCGGTGTGATTAGCGCTCGTTTCTCGGCTAGCTCCATTGCGATCGACCGTTCTCACAATATCTCCAGCCTCAATCCACATCCGAGAAATGTCGATGCTGGATTGCAGCAAACCACCCGGATTACCCCGTAAATCTAAAACAAATCCTTCTGCACCCTGGTTTGACAAATCCCGAATAGCACGACGCATCTGGTCAGCCGCGTGGCTGCTAAACTCGCCCAAGCGAATGTAGCCAATCTTAGTATTTCCTTCCTGACGCAAACTGTAGCGAACCGTAGGTAACTCAATCCGGGCACGGGTCAACGGGATGTCAAAGGCTTCAGAACCGCTGCGGCTAACTCGCAGAGTAATTTCGGTACCTGCTTCACCCCGAATCAAGCGAGAGGCATCTTCTACTGACATGCCACTGGTAGATCTGCCATCGATCGCCAAAATGCGATCGCCAGTTCTGATCCCCGCTGCGGAAGCAGGAGAATTTTGCAGGGGTTCAACGACCGTTAACG
This sequence comes from Leptolyngbya sp. FACHB-541, assembly GCF_014695875.1. Lineage (NCBI taxonomy): Bacteria > Bacillati > Cyanobacteriota > Cyanophyceae > Leptolyngbyales > Leptolyngbyaceae > Leptolyngbya > Leptolyngbya sp. FACHB-541. The sequence continues at coordinate 111,393 of NZ_JACJPC010000027.1, forward strand.
CATTCGTTTCTGAATTAAGCTCAAGCCGAATGCCGACTCCAGACAATTCTCCTGACGTTTGGCGAGTCAATGCCCGATACTGTTCAGGGTCCATAAAGCGAGTGTATGGATCTTCCAATCGCTCTAACGCATCCCGTAATGCCTCATAGGCTTCCTGCTCAGAGGCGTAGTCAGCACTTAGCAGATCTTGACGCACCGCCTGCCAATCAACCTGATTGAAGCTGGGATCGACATATTCCTGATAAACGATTTGCCACGCTTCATCCAATACTGCTTTGGGACTGTCTTGTAGAGAAGCTTGGACAGAAGGGCTAAACGTTGGACTGAGAAGTGAAAGGGTGGTCGTTGTCGCGATCGCCCCACTGAATAGGGCTGTATGCAGCAAGTTGGAGAGCCAGGAAGATTGATGCATTGAAGGGTATAAGACTAGGGTTGGATACAGGGTTTAAGTCAGACAGCAGGGTTCACGAAATGCACCGGCAAAAGCAGGTAGGGAACACAAATTACAGAGACAAAAGGTGCAGATAGGTAGTCAAAGCGAAGAAGCAGTAGCACCAAAAACTGAAGGATCACTGGAACCGTCAAACTGTGAGGCTATTGCTGGGCTAGCAATTATTCAACCTTTTAATTCGATTTAGCCTATTCAACTGTTTACAAAGTCACTGGACTGTAGAGATTGCAGACTGATATAAGCTACTAAAGTTAGACCAACAAGCTTTACCTGGTTAATGCTTAGGTAATTTGTTGGGGGCGATCGCTAAGTCTTCTGAGCAGCTGGGGCAAAACTTCAGACATCTCCCTAAAGGCGTGCTTTTCAGCATACTCAAGCAGTTTAGTCAGGCTGTGTCAATCTTGTGACAGTTTTGTTTGGTGTCCTTAAATATTCAATGTCCTTAGGCAGGTTGGCGTTTTTAAGATAAAGCATCTTGAATAAAAAGCTTTTAATACTAAGAACTTGTGAAGCTGAGCTGAAACAATGATGCTTCGCTGATTATTTCTCGCTAATTTAACCCCTTCTCCTCGACTAATCTGAAAAATCGTGAACAAAATTTACTAATGCTGTTTTGATGTTGGACTTTCAATGCCAAAAGCCAAACGTTCGAAAGTGGGTCAGTCTTCTTTTCCTCGTTCAAAAAAACGTTCCTGGCATAGAAAAATTGCCCATCACCCAATTCGTACTGCACTAGTAGGACTGGGACTGTTGTTTTGCAGTTGGCTGTTAGTGAATTTGATTACTTTACGTTCGGCTGCAACTGCCCCCATTGATGCCTATTTTGTCCTAGGAGGCAGCATTCAACGAGAAATCTATGCGGCAGAACTTGCAAAACAGCATCCTGAAATACCGATTTTGATCTCTACTGGCTCTACAGATCCATGCATCTGGCTAATTTTTCAACGCGCTAATGCTCCTATGGATCAGGTTTGGATAGAAGATTGCGCTCAGTCCACGTTTGGTAACTTTTATTTCGGCACACCCATTTTGCAGCAGTGGAACGTCCATAAAGTTGGGTTGATTACGTCTGGAAGCCATCTACCTAGAGCAAAGTGGTTGGCTCAAATCTTGCTAGGAGCACACGGCATTTGGGTCGAGCCAGAAATTGTTACAGAGCAAGGTGTTCCAGGAAATCAAGAATCCTGGCCGAAAACGGGGTTAGACGTAGGAAGAAGTGTGGTCTGGGCGATCGCCGGGCAGTTTTACCAACCTAAATGTTCAGGAGTGCGATCGCTTTCCTCCGTAGACATCAATAGCTGGCGACAAGAAGGCTTTCGCTGTGAACATCAGGGCAATCTGGAAGGAAGTTAGAAGGAAGTTAAAACATTCTCAATTCAGGTTCTTAATCCAAAGAGTTTCTTAAATGTCAATAATATGTTTTAAGAATGCAACGATTGAACGGCTGTGCCTTTGGTGAGAAACTTCCGATACCAGTCTGTGTCACAATGAAAGCGGTTTTGCCAACTCAGTTAAGAAAGTTGAAGTAGGCGTGAGTCATGGAATTCATATATCAGTATGCGTGGCTGATCCCAGTGTTGCCTTTAGCAGGGGCAATGTTAATCGGAATGGGCTTAGTCTCGTATGGCAAGACAGTTAACAAATTTCGGCAGGGTAGTTCTGTATTCATCGTCTCCCTGATTGGGGCAGCGATGGTTTTCTCCTTTGCCCTGCTGTGGAGCCAAATTCAGGGACATCCCCCTTATAACCGGATTATCGAGTGGGCGGCCGCTGGAGATTTTCACTTGACGATGGGCTATACCATCGACCATTTGACTTCTCTGATGCTGGTAATTGTGACAACGGTAGCTTTTCTGGTGATGATCTACACCGATGGCTACATGGCACATGATCCTGGCTATGTTCGCTTCTATGCTTATTTGAGTTTGTTTAGCTCCTCAATGTTAGGGCTGGTCATTAGCCCCAACCTAGTGCAGGTCTATATCTTCTGGGAACTGGTGGGTATGTGTTCTTACCTGCTGATCGGTTTCTGGTATGACCGCAAGGCGGCTGCGGATGCCTGTCAGAAGGCGTTTGTAACTAACCGTGTCGGTGACTTTGGCTTGTTGCTAGGTATTTTGGCGTTGTATTGGGCTACAGGTAGCTTTGAGTTTAACGAGATTGGCGATCGCCTCCAGGAACTCGTTCAATCTGGCTCCCTCAGTGTAGGTCTAGCTAGCCTTTTCGCTATCCTGGTTTTCCTCGGTCCTGTTGCAAAGTCAGCCCAGTTTCCACTGCATGTCTGGTTGCCTGACGCGATGGAAGGCCCTACCCCAATTTCGGCGCTAATCCACGCTGCAACGATGGTCGCCGCTGGAGTATTTTTGATCGCGCGGATGTTTCCGCTATTTGAGGGCTTGCCCGATGCGATGAATATCATTGCCTGGACGGGGGCTTTCACCGCATTTTTGGGAGCCAGCATCGCGATCACCCAGAATGACATTAAGAAGGGGCTTGCCTACTCCACCATGTCTCAGTTGGGCTACATGGTGATGGCGATGGGCGCTGGCGCTTATGGTGCTGGGTTGTTCCATCTGATGACTCACGCTTACTTCAAGGCAATGCTGTTTCTTGGCTCTGGTTCGGTGATCCACGGCATGGAGTCTGTCGTGGGACATGATCCAGTGTTTGCTCAGGACATGCGTTTGATGGGCGGCTTGCGGAAGTACATGCCCGCGACAGCAATAACCTTCTTGATTGGCACGCTAGCCATCTCTGGAATCCCGCCGTTTGCGGGGTTTTGGTCAAAGGATGAAATTTTAGGTTCTACCTTTGAGGTGAACCCAATTCTCTGGGCGATCGGTTGGCTGACTGCCGGAATCACGGCGTTCTACATGTTCCGTATGTACTTCATGACCTTTGAAGGTGAATTTCGCGGCAAGAACGATAGCATCAAAAATCAGCTTAAGAATGAGCAGCTTCAGCGTTTAGGACTGGCTTTTGGTCCTGGCGCAATGAACTCTAAAGAGTTGACGACGGATGTGCCTGAGCTACACGACCATGAAGCGCATGAAGGACATCACAGCGATACTCCTCATGAGTCACCCGCTACAATGACGCTGCCGCTAATCTTGTTGGCGATTCCCTCGCTCTTAATTGGTCTAGTGGGAACGCCTTTCGCTAACTACTTTGAAGCGTTTATTCACCCACCGGGAGAAGAAGCGATCGCCGGATTCCCTCCTCTCGAAATTCCAGCTGAGTTTGAGTGGACCGAATTTCTGGTCATGGGCGGTAGCTCTGTAGGGATCGCGCTAATCGGGATCACTTTAGCTTCGTTGATGTATCTGTCCTTCAAGATTGATCCAGGAGCGATCGCCAAAACGATTCAGCCGCTCTACAACCTCTCACTGAATAAGTGGTACATCGACGATATCTACAATGCTGTTTTCGTCAAAGGCAGCCGCCGTTTGGCAAGACAGGTTCTAGAAGTAGACGTGCGGATTGTTGATGGTATTGTCAACCTGGCCGGCCTCGTCACCCTGATTACAGGCGAAGGCCTAAAATATCTGGAAAATGGACGGGCACAGTTCTATGCCCTGATAGTATTTGGAGCAGTTCTGGGCTTAGTTCTGATCTCCGGTATTACCTAAACCCTCATCTCCCAACCCAAATCCTATCGCTGATAAAAAACTGAGCTAATGGATACTGCCAATTTTCCCTGGCTTACCACGATCATTTTGCTTCCTGTAGTTGCCTCCTTGCTGGTGCCCTTGATCCCAGATAAGGATGGCAAAACAGTTCGTTGGTATGCCCTAATTGTCGGACTAATCGACTTTGCAATCATTTCTTACGCTTTTTACACGCAATACGACCTCTCCGATCCGGGGATGCAGTTGGTTGAAAGCTATGCCTGGGTTCCTTCCCTCGACCTGAACTGGTCGGTTGGGGCAGATGGCTTGTCAATGCCGCTGATTTTGCTGACTGGGTTCATCTCTACGCTAGCAATTTTGGCATCCTGGCCTGTGACGCTAAAGCCGAAGCTGTTTTACTTCCTGATGCTGGCAATGTATGGCGGTCAGATTGCTGTCTTTGCGGTGCAGGATATGCTGCTTTTCTTCCTGGTTTGGGAGCTAGAACTTGTTCCGGTTTACTTTTTGCTCTCGATTTGGGGCGGTAAGAAGCGGCTATATGCGGCAACCAAGTTCATCCTTTATACGGCTGGGGGTTCGCTGTTTATCTTAATTGCAGCGTTAGCAATGGCGTTTTACGGCGATACCGTGACGTTTGATATGCGATCGCTGATGGCAAAGGACTTTCCCCTTAACTTCCAGCTTCTTGTCTATGCCGGATTTCTGATTGCCTACGCCGTCAAGCTGCCGATCTTCCCGCTGCATACCTGGTTACCCGACGCACACGGAGAGGCAACGGCACCTGTTCACATGCTGCTGGCAGGAATTCTATTGAAAATGGGCGGCTATGCCTTAGTCCGGATGAATGCAGAAATGCTGCCCGGTGCTCATGCTTACTTTGCGCCAATTTTGGTGATCCTGGGCGTGGTAAATATCATTTATGCGGCTCTCACATCGTTTGCTCAACGCAACCTGAAGCGCAAAATCGCCTATTCTTCTATTTCCCATATGGGCTTCGTGCTGATTGGGATCGCATCGTTCACCGATTTGGGATTGAGCGGTGCAGTATTGCAGATGGTATCGCATGGCTTGATTGGAGCGAGTTTGTTTTTCCTGGTTGGAGCAACTTACGACCGGACGCATACCCTGATCCTGGATGAGATGGGTGGCGTAGGTAAGCAGATGCCGAAGATTTTCGCTATGTTTACCACTTGCTCTCTCGCTTCTCTGGCTCTACCAGGAATGAGCGGCTTTGTTGCGGAACTAATGGTGTTTGTAGGTTTTGCGACGAGTGATGCTTACAGCGTGACTTTTAAGGTTCTGGTAGTCTTCTTGGCAGCAGTGGGTGTCATTCTCACGCCGATTTACCTGCTGTCTATGCTGCGGGAGATTTTCTTCGGACCAGAAAACAAGGAGTTGACTTCTCACGAAGTTTTGGTTGATGCAGAGCCGCGTGAGGTGTTTATTATTGCTTGTTTGCTGATCCCAATCATTGGCATTGGTTTTTATCCGAAGCTGCTGACTCAGGTTTACGATTCTAAAACGATTCAGCTTACTGCTCGTTTGCGGGATTCAGTCCCGACGTTGGCTGAGCAAGCTCCGGTAAGAGAACCGTTGGCGGCTCAAATATTTCGGGCTCCGGCGATCGCTAAATAATACAACGTCAATTCGTTGAGTAAAGAGGAAAGGCAAGTCCTTTCCTCTTTTTTTGTCCTCAATTTGTAGCGCAGCAACCACTGGAACAGCGATCGCCCAAGATTCCTTTAGCCGTGTCTTGGAATTGGTCACGACTCTTCAGCTATGTCCATTCGCTAACTAGAAATTTTGCCTCAGCACCCGCTAATATCTGCAGCAACATTTTGGTGAAGGCGTTTGTGTTTGGGGCATTTTTATTGTCAACTTTTTCCTCCCGCTGGTAATGTTCCAGGAACTGGGGATCGCCTGATTCGGTAGAACAGCTCTACTCGCGCCTGCCACTGCTGCCAGTAGTCCAGCAGTGCCTCTGCACTGAACCGGAATACTTCCGCGGGTTGTCCTGAAATCGCGACGACTAATAGCGCACTTCTCAGCTTTAAGTCCTGTTCTGGGTAGCAATGATTTGCTGCCCCGCAGTAAGCGGCTAGCTGTAATGGGCTGTCGTGTAGCCGCTCAACTGAACCTTTGGGCTTGTCGGCAGTTTTCCAATCACAAACACAAGGCTCGCCTTGATAGCTAGCGATGCAGTCTACCTTCCCGGCGTAGCCCAAGTCATAGTGAAACACAGAGCTCTCAACCAGCCGCACGTCCTCAATATCTACCAGAACGGGTTGTAAACTTTCCCAGTAGGGCTGGGCGGTTTCTGGGCAATCGCTTTCCTCTCCCAGGAGATAGTTCTTAATTTGCTTGTGGGTGAGCGTTCCCCGGCGGCTGGCAGTGCTAGCAACGCGGTTGGCTTCGGTAGTGCCCAAACGCGATCGCCACTGTGCCAGTGCTTCCCGGTCAGCTTGAGGTTTGGTGACATTGAGAATAGTAGTAACGCTGGGCAAGCGTACTCCCTGGCTATCGACAAAGTAACTTTGCCCGCCTTCACGGACGGACTTAGCACGGTAAGTCGGGAGCAGGCGGAGGGTGGGCATTAGGGATTAGAGGTGGGGTGGGGTTAGAGGTTGGGGAAAACTTCGCTATTAGGGATTAGAGGTTGGGTGGGGTTAGAGGTTGGGGAAAACTTCGCTGATGAAGACGCGGGTGGCTGGGCCGGTCATGTAGAGGCGCTCGTCGGAGGCTGACCATTCGATTTCGAGGCAACCACCAGGTAGCTCAACGGTGGCGCGGCGATCGCACTTCTCATTCAACACTGCCGCAACCAGTGAGGCACAGGCTCCCGTACCGCAAGCTAAAGTAATTCCAGCTCCACGTTCCCAGACGCGCATTTTCAAGTAGTCGGGGCGGACAACCTCGATGAATTCGGTATTAATTCGCTTAGGAAAGACGGGATGATGCTCAAACTGAGGTCCGAGCTGCTCTAGAGGTACAGCCGCTACGTCTTCAACAAAGGTGATGCAATGGGGATTGCCCATGCTGACACAGGTGACTTGCCAGGTTTGACCAGCGACTTCTAGCGGCTGGTCAATGACCTTCTGGTCAGCAGCAGCCAGCGTGGTGGGAATTTCTCCAGCAAGCAGCTGAGGCAACCCCATATCAACGGTAATCTGCCCGTTTGCTTCTAGTTTGGGAGTTATAACTCCGCCTAGCGTGTGAATTTTAAAGGCAGGCTTGGAAGAACCGCTATCAGCAATTTCCAGGTCGGATAGAAACCTTGCTAGACAGCGAATGCCATTGCCGCACATTTCTGGCTCAGAGCCATCGCAGTTAAAGATTCGCATAGTGTAGTCGGTGCCGTCTTGTCCAGGCAGCGCAAAAATTACGCCGTCTGCGCCGATGCCAAAGTGGCGATCGCACCATTTCACCGCCTGCTCTGGCGTTAACACCGGGTCTACCTGATGACGATTATCAATCAGAATAAAGTCGTTACCCAGTCCGTGATACTTGGTAAATTCGATGGTCATACTTCTCTCCATGCCCTGATCAATTATTAGCGATATTAGAAAACTACGATGACGATGAGCGACTTTTTACCCATCCAGGAATTGCAGTGCAGGATTGCTATGGCACCCATCCGCCGTTCGCTGTAAGCTGAATCTGTGAGTTCTATAGCAGTTTTGGTGAGGGGTGTAGTCTTTTTGGTTCGTCGTAGTCACCAACGACCATGACCGATAGCTAACCTCCACCAACCTAAATTCCTATGGTAGAAATGATGGCAAACGAGTTAGAGACTGGGCTTCCTAGCATTCGGCAAATTCAAACCTTAATTCGAGAAGAGCGAGAAATTGAACTGAAGCTGGTTACCGATGATCTGATTGTGGGAAAGTTGCGCTGGCAAGACCAGCACTGTATTTGCCTGATGGATCAGTACGACCAGCCGACGATTGTTTGGCGGCAAGCAATCGTTTATATGAAGCCAAAGTTTTAATTATTGGGTTCGCGTAGGCTATCGAGCGGCAAATATTCCTGAAGAGTTTCTCCGACTTGCACCTTAACGGTGGGAATCTGGAGATTGGGCAAAGGCATCTGTGAACTAATCACCTGCTGCACCCTCATCAGACTAGTGACGGTGCCGCAGAGGAGAAGACGATCGCCCGCTTGCAGATCCGCAGAGCCATCTGGGAAGCGCAGAAATTTGCCTTCCCGTCGAATCGCCTGTACCTGCACCTCGTATTCGCGACTGAGATTGAGGTCCGAGAGGGTTTTGCCAACAATTGGGCTGTTTGCGGACAGCATCACCCATTGGCAGGACAACGCTTTGGTTGGAACGGGCATTTCTCCTTTTGCCAGTTCGTCAAATGCCCCTAACTCGTCTGATTCGCCTACAACTAAAAGGCGATCGCCCGGTTTCAGTGCTGTTTGAGAGTCAGGATAGTCTAACTCTTCCCCTTCAGCCCGACGAATTGCCATCAGACTCACACCAGTCAGACGACGCAAATCGGCTTCTTCTAGGGTCATTCCCGTCAAAGGAGAATCTTGAGGTAGGGTGTACCACTTGTTGCTCATATCCTGAGCCGCAACCCGCAGGTCTCGTGCCACCTCTTTAGATGACCGTTCTGGACGAAAATCGAGGTAGTGACTGTCACGAATTTGCTCGACCTCTCGCTGAATAAACGGCAGCGGTAAGCCCATCGTCACCAACAGGTGAGTCGAAAGTTCTAAACTGGCTTCAAACTCCGGCTGTACGACCTCTCTAGCTCCCAGTTGGTACAGTAGCTCGATGTCTTTGTCTTGATAGGCGCGGACGACTACATCCAGCTCCGGTGCTAATTCTAGCGATCGCTTCAGACACAAGCGAGTACTCATTGGGTCAGGGAGGGCGATCGCCATTCCCGATGCCTGATTTACCCCAGCCGTTTCCAGCACATGCAGACTTGCCGCATTGCCATAGACATAGGGAATTCCCGCTTCGCGGAGTTGCTGAATTGCCTGCTCTGACTGATCAACCACCGTTACCGGATAATCATGGTCTTGCAGCAGTCTTACAATATTGCGTCCAACCCGCCCATAGCCACAGACCACCACATGGTTTTGCAGCGGCAATTCTTCTGCCACTTCAAATGCCCGGTCTGAACTTTCCATGTAGCGCTTGAGCCAGGGCACCATTTCCGCCCAAACAAATAGCTGCGGCACAAACCGCAGTACAAACGGCGTAACAACCAAAGTCACGGCTGTCGTGCCTAAAATTAGCAGGTAAACCCGTCGTGAAACTAACCCCAACATTTGTCCTTTGCTAGCTAACACAAAGGAAAACTCACCAATTTGGGCTAGTCCCAAACCTACAATGAGTGCGGTTTTCAACGGGTAGCGAAAGGCTTTAACCAGTGGCGTGATAATCAGAAATTTGCCCAGCAGCACCAGTGCCACCAGCCCTAAGATTAGCTCTAGATTATTCCAGAGAAAAACTGGGTCGATCAACATACCGATCGCCGCAAAAAATAGAGTCGCAAAAATATCGCGGATGGGTTCTACATAAGTCAAAGTCTGATCAGCGTACTCAACCTCCGAGATCATCAGTCCGGCGATGAACGCGCCCATCTCAATCGACAGCCCTAGTGATTCGGTGAGCAGAGCAATGCCCAAACAAAGCGCCACAACGCCTAGCAAAAACAATTCGCGGCTTTCAGTTCGTGCTAGAAATCGCAGTAATGGTGGAATTAGCCAAATTCCGGCAACAACAGCCGCCCCCGCTAATAACGCAATTTTCAGTAGAGCCAAACCTACCGCTAGTCCAATTTCGTCGTAGGGACGATCCAACGCAGGCAGCACCGCCAGCATTAAACCCAGTGCCAAGTCTTGCACAATCAGAATACCCAACATCACGCGCCCGTGAGGAGTTTCGGTTTCGTTGCGCTCCATCAGGCACTTCAGCACGACTGCGGTTGAGGAGAGCGACAAAATTGCTCCCAGGAACACACCCTGTACAGGTGATGTCACCCAACCGATCGCCACCGATAGCAGTGCAGTGATTAGAATGGTCGATAGAATTTGCAGTCCACCACCGCCCAAACTAATTCCCTGAACTTTTTTAAGCTCTGTCAGAGAAAACTCCACACCTAGGGCAAACAGTAGGAATGCAGCGCCAAACTGGGCTAACGTTTCGACTTGAATCAGTTCCTTGACTAGACCCAGACCTGCTGGACCAACGACAACGCCACCAACCAAATACCCAAGCAGCACGGGTTGCTTCAACAGGGAGGCTAGTAAGCCACCCCCTGCTGCTGCCGCTAAAACAATGACCAAATCAACAATCAGCCTGAAGTCTTCTTGCACAGAATTTCCGCGAAGAGAAAATTAAAAAAACTAGGAGGAAGTTTAAGTCTCTTAATCTACAGAATACAGAGTTTTTCTGTTTGCTGGGAGACTTGACAAGATAGGGGATCATTCTCTACCAGCGCCTACGATGAAGGACAAATGACAACAAGATTTAAAGGTGTTGCCGTTTGACAGCTTGCATTCCCTGAAAGATTAGGGCTGGAGCGACATCAATGTGGGTGGCAAGATTGGGAAATCGCTGTTGAAGGTGCGTAAAAAGTAGGGTACTGTCCCCACCCGTAAGGGCGATCGCACTTTCAGGGAATTTCTCTAGCCAATCTTCAGCAAAATCGCGTATCCCCGCCAGAAGGGTATACAGGATGCCGCTGTAAATTGCGTCTGCTGTACCGGTTGCCCAACGGGTAGGAGCAGCAATTTGGCTATCGAGGAATGGCAAAGCTGCGGTTTGGGTAAGCGATCGCAACTGTAATTGCAATCCCGGCAAAATTGCGCCGCCTATCAATTGCCCTTCATTTGCACCAGTAAACGTCAGAGCAGTTCCGGCATCGATGACAAGTGCAGGCAGATTCCAGATTGTTGTGGCTGCCCAAACTGCCAGCGCGCGATCGATTCCTAAGGTGGGATAGGTTCCTCGTAGAGGAATGTGATCAAGGCGAATTGTCCAGGTTCTGGGGTAAGACTGCCAAAAAGTTGTCTGATTGGGAACAACGGAAGCAATTAGTAGAAGTGGCTGTTGACCTAAGAGTGAAGCGAGTTGTGGCGGAACAGCATTTTGCAAATTCTCAGGCAATTCATTGGAAGGGGAAAAATGCAGTGAGGGAGCTGTTAGGGTGGCGATCGCCTCAATCGACAAATGTGGCGTATCCCAAGTTTGCTTTAACGCGTCATCTTCAAACCAGGCCCAATGCAGCCGAGAGTTTCCGATCGCCAAAGCTAACCAGGTACTTTCAGACAAACCAGTCACCCCCATTCTCGACTTGGTAGTGGTATTGAGGTAATGATTTTGAGTTGCGCGGGCGAAGCCTGCGCAACTCAAAATCATTACTTTTTTAGGACTACCCTCGACGTGTCTGATCTGAGGGGCAGAGATTATTCTAAGGCTGCGCTACGGCTAATTCAGCATCTGCAATTTGAACATCCTTCGCTGAAGCAACCGGAAAATGCTCCATTGCAGAGTCTAAATGCTTGAGCAAAGTAGATTGAGGCAGTGCACCGTGCAGATGACTCCAGGGCAATACCTGCTCGGTTGACCAGTTTTCGTGAACATAAAAGTCTAAATCGGGGAGTTGCCCTTTTAGCTGCTTGAAAGCACGGCGGTAACTGCCCAGCGAGTCGCCATAGTGTCGGGCTAGTTCTAAAAGTTTTGAAAGACGGCGATCGCCCCTTGAAATGAGCGCTTGAATCACCGACCAGCTATAGCTTTCAGGGCGAAAATCAATCCCCTGTGGACGCAACTGCTTTTGCAGCAGTTTTAGCCGCTTCTCTGCTTGTGAGTTCACTCCAAACCACTGAAACGGGGTGTGAGACTTGGGCACAAACGTACTGCACCCAAAGGTCAACCGCAGTCCGGGAGCCGCCCGTTTTACCGCCCGCAACATTTCTACCGTCTGGTCAAGATCGTCCGGTTCCTCACCGGGAATGCCAGCCATGCCGTAGAGCTTAAGCGCACTCAAACCGCCTGCCTTCGCATGGATTGCTGCTTGAATAATTTCGTCATTAGTGAGCTTCTTGTTGATCACCTGACGCAGACGATCAGAGCCACTTTCAACCGCGATGGTAATGGAGCGAGTGTCATGTTTAACCAGCGTTTCGGCTAGCTTGGGCGTGACGGTGTTGGTGCGGACTGAAGCTAGGCTAAGCCGCACTGAATCATACTGAGGCTGATTGAGATGGTCTAACAGCGCTTCAAACTCGGGATGCTGCGTCACCGAGGCACCGAGTAGCCCCAAGCGATCGGTAACTTTCAAACCTCGCTCAATCGCCGGAATCAGAGAACCCTCTAAACTGGCAGTGCGAAAGGGCAACGTCAGGTAGCTAGCCAGACAAAAGCGACACATTTCTGGGCAGCTACGCACGACCTCCACCATGTAGATATTTTCCCAGGCGGCTTTTTCCGTGACGACTGTCGAAGCAGAAAGGGTGTTACCGCGATAGGTTTGCTTCTCGACCTGAGCCGGAATGTCTGACTCCATCGGCTGAATTGAAGCGATCGCCCCCTCTTCGCTGAGATAGCTCACCTCATACAAACTAGGGACGTAAATGCCTGGAACCTTCGCCAAGTGCCGGAGCTGAGAGGGGCGATCGCTTCCTCTTACTTGCTGATAAGCCGCAATAAAATCACCCAACAGATTTTCGCCATCGCCCAACAAAATCAGGTCAAAAAAGTCGGCAAAAGGTTCTGGATTTGCCGTCAAAACGGGACCACCACCAAACACTAAGGGATGCTGAGATGAGCGTTCTGTTGCCCGAATGGGAATATCCAAGGCTTCTAGCAAGCTCAGGACATTACTGTAGTCGAGTTCCCAGGAGAGCGAAAATCCCAAGAGTTCTGGCTGAGCAGGCAGGGGCTCGTGCAGATCAGTAAATAGCCTGCTGACCTGCAAATCAGTTCGAGACGCAAGCGTCGCCCAAACGACCTGATAGCCCAGACTAGTAATGCCTACGCTGTACTCATTCGGAAAAGCAAAAATGGTAGGAATTGCGTCTGCGCTAGGAGTCGCAGGCGTAAACAAGAGGCGTTCGGCAGCAAAGCTGGAATTCACAGGCTGAAAGGCAGTTTGAGGGGCTTCTTCACTCTAAACAATAAACATGCTGCATGAGTGCTTTTGAGCAAGCCAAGACAAACCAGTAAAAAATTGGAACTACTCCACTGACTCTGCTGCTACCTCAAGCGTATCCTTGTCTCCGTAATTTCTAGGAAATTCTTATCAGAGCCAATGGGGAACAATACCACTGCAATTCCGGACATACACTGTGTACTTCCAGCAAGGTTTTATATTAAGAATGAATTGGACTGAGTGAAAATTCAGAGTTTCAGGGTTGACATCGCTTCGAGCTCATCCTCAGGAGTTAGGTGAATTTACGGTCTTTACGATAAGATTCGTCAGCATCGTGCTTTGTTTAAGCACTGCCTACTTTTGCTGCAAGGCTAGTTGGTTACCGCCAATGCATGGTAAATCTCTCAATTCTTTGATTCAAGGAGAATTGAGCGGTTTTGCCACAAACTTTAAAGTAAAAGAGAGTAAGTGCGATCGCTGAGGCAAAGGCTTGAAGATTAAGCTAGTTTCTGCTGGCAGTTTTCCTGGACAATAGCTCTCATGGGCTAAAATCACTGTCACAGCAGACAACCGGATGCACCGGATCGCTGAAGTTTAAAGGGCAAGCATTCAACTTTATGGCTAAACTGTCTGGCCATCAGCAAAAAACCTTCGTTCCTTCTCAGGAAACTGTCGTACAGCCTGAGGACGCTGACGCTGAGGCAAATCGGGTGAAAGCTGGGACAGATCGGGTATTTGAAAAGGGCGTTGAGCAACACCAGGCACGCGAATTTAAGGTGGCGCTGCAAACTTTTCAGCAGGCGTTGATAGGCTACCGGCAGGCTCAAGACCTTCAAGGAGAAGGGAAATCGCTGAATAACTTGGGGCTGGTTTACTATGCGCTAGGCAACTACGCTGAGGCGATCGCCCACTCAGAGCTTAGCCTAGCGATCGCCCGCCAAATTGCAGACCGCCGCACGGAGCGTCAAGCATTAGGCAACCTGGGGAATGCTTACCGGCATCTCAACGACCATGTAAAGGCAATTGACTGCAAGCAGCAAAGTCTGAATGTCTCCCGAGAAATTCGAGATCAGCGGGGCGAAATGGCTGCGCTGAACAATTTGGGCATGGCTTACAAGGCAATTGGCGACCGTCAAACGGCGATCGCTTACTATGAGCAAAGTTTGACCCTGGCGCAAGTATTGCAGGATCGTCAAGTTGAAGCACAGGTGTTGCGAAACCTGGGAAACGCTTATCACTCCCTGGCAAACTACGCTAAGACAGTTGAATACTACGAACGGCTGCTGACGATTATTCGCCGTTCTGGAGATTTACAGGTCGAATCACAGATTTTGAAGAATTTAGCGAGTGTTTGCTTCACCTTAGGCGACCATCGCAAAGCCATTACCTATCATCAGCAGCGGTTAGCGATCGCCCGTGCCCTACAAGACCACCAAAATGAAGAACAGGCGCTAGAAAGCCTGGGCGTGATTTATGAAGCGATTGGCGATCCGGGTCGGGCAATTGAGTACTACGAGCAACGGCTCATACTTGCCAAAACGACCTGCGATCAAAAGTTAGAGAAACAGGCGATCGCTACCCTTAAAACTGCTTACTGTGCGATCGGTGACTATGTTAGAGCAAGCTTGTATTAAGCTATTAAGCTTTGTTTTCATTGCTTTGTTCACCTTCTTCTCTACATTCTGTCCTCTGATAGAAGACAGATCTTTAGAAGAACTGAGAGAGTAGTGTAGTAACTAAAGCACTCTAGAGCAATCTAGAACAAAATTATGGATATCATCCGACTAATTTGTGCAATTTTCTTACCTCCTCTGGGTGTGTTTTTACAGGTTGGTTTAACAGGGCAATTCTGGCTCAACATTCTCTTAACTTTACTGGGTTACATTCCAGGAGTTGTTCACGCAGTTTGGATCATTGCTAGAAGATAGGACTAACTTATCCTGTAACCCTCTGTAATTAAAAATGTCACTTGTAGAGATTGGTATATTGCTCTTAGTTGCAGCAATTTGTGGAGGAATTGGTCAATCTCTAGTTGGCTACACCGCCGGTGGCTGCTTGGCTTCCATTGTTGTTGGAATCATTGGCGCTTACTTAGGTCTGTGGCTTGCCCGCGAACTGGGACTTCCTGTGCTGTTTGAGTTAAACGTTGGCGGACAGCCATTTCCTATTATCTGGTCTATTATCGGTTCAGCTATTTTTGCTGGCATTCTAGGATTATTTCGCAGAGCAACAGTGGGACGAAGTAGATATTAGCACCGCAAATCTACCCGTCAGCAAATGCTACCGCAGTTGAGAATAAGTAATTTGCGATCGCTGAAGTCTCTATCATCTCAACCTTACTTGTCCTCAACAACATAGCTGTTTTCGTTCAGGATGGATTAAGAGAAGGAAAAAGACCTGTTTTCTTTTCCCTTCTCTCCTCGCAAAAATTGAATTTGATGGTAACAAACTATGGAGCGAGATAGGTATAGCGGCTAAGGCTACGTTCGTAATTTTGTAGCAGCAGTTGTGACTCCTGAATCGTGATTTTCTTTTCTTGTAAAGCTTGCTCTGCCTGTTGGCGAATGCTTTCAATCAAGTCTTCGGAGTCGTACTGCACATAACCCAACACTTCTGTCATCGTGTCGCCTTTGACCACATGTTCGATTTGATAGCCTTTAGGTGAGAGGTGAATGTGAACGGTATTAGTGTCACCAAACAGGTTGTGCAGATTACCCATAATTTCCTGATATGCGCCGCCGAGAAACATGCCCAGGTAGTATGGCTCTCCAGGTTTGAGGGAATGAAGTTCCAGAACAGATTTTACGTCGCGCAGGTCGATGAATTGGTCGATTTTGCCGTCGCTGTCGCAGGTCAGGTCAGCCAGAGTTGCACGTTCGGTAGGTTCCTCGTCAAGACGATGGATTGGCATGATCGGAAATAACTGGTCGATCGCCCAACTATCTGGTGCAGACTGAAACACCGAGAGGTTGATGTAGTAGATCGAGGCCATGATTTTTTCCAGATCTTCCAGGTCGTCAGGCACATAGTCTTGCTGACGGGCGATCGCCAATATCTTCTGACAACAAGCCCAATACAACCGCTCTGCCCTTGCCCGCTCAGTCAAACTGAGGTAGCCAAACCCAAACAGACTAACTGCCTCTTCCTTAAACTGGGTTGCGTCGTGATACATCTCCTGATAGTTCTCAACCGTAATAGAACGGTAGGTTTCATACAGGTTGCGAATGATTAGATGCTCCCGTTCTTGCAGTGGTTCAGGCAGCTCTGACAGCACATCGCTGGTGCCCAGCACATCAAACACGAGAACCGATTGGTGAGAGGCGATCGCCCGTCCACTTTCACTAATCAACGTAGGAACGGGCAGACTTCGCTCGGTACAGGCTTCTTTCACCTCTGCAACCACATCATTCGCGTAGTTTTGCATGTTGTAGTTTTTGGAAGCGTGAAAGTTGGTTTTAGAGCCGTCATAGTCCACCCCCAAACCGCCACCCACGTCAAGATATTGCATTGCTGCGCCCAGTTTCGCCAGCTCAACATAGACTTGGCTAGCTTCACGCAGGGCATCCTTGACGACGCTAATGGAAGAAATCTGAGAGCCAATGTGGAAGTGCAGAAGCTGTAGCGACCCCAGCATATCTGCGGCTCGAAGCTGGTCTACGGCGCTGATGATTTCAGGAATGGTTAAGCCAAACTTAGCGCGATCGCCCGCCGAAGTGCCCCAGCGCCCAATTCCCTTAGCGCTTAGCTTAGCCCGAACGCCCAAGATCGGCTGAATGCCTAACTTATGCTGCGCTTCGATCACCAGCTGCACTTCTTCGATCTGCTCCAGCACAATAATTGGCGTATGACCTAACCGCTGTGCCAGCATCGCCGTTTCAATGTATTCCCGGTCTTTATAGCCGTTGCAGATCAGCAGTGCGCCCGGTGTTTTGAGCGTTGCTAGAGCGATCATCAATTCAGGCTTTGATCCGGCTTCTAAGCCAAACTGATGGGGTCTGCCAAAGCGCACCAGGTCTTCGACTAAGTGGCGTTGCTGGTTACACTTGACGGGAAACACACCGCGATACACGCCAGGATAGTTGTATCGGGCGATCGCCTTACTAAAACAGGCATTCAGCCGCTCGATCCGGTCTTCGAGAATGTCAGAAAAGCGAATGAGCAGCGGTAAACCCAGATTTCGCAGCTTCAGCGCATTCATTAGTTCAAATAGGTCGAGGGAACCACCGCGATCGCCCCTGGGGGAAACTGTAATATGTCCCGCTGCGTTGATCGAGAAATAGGGTTCACCCCAGCCCTGAATTCGATACAGTTCCTCACTGTCCTCAATGGTCCAGGTTTGAGGTCGAGTCGTCTCTAGCTGATTGGGTAAATCGAGCAACGACTTCTCTAACTCAACCTGAACTGCTTTTGGCTGAATCCCCATTTCGCATCCCCCGCAAATATTTGTTAAATAGCCAGTTTAGCGTATCGTTTCTATAAACGAGCTACATCCGTGAGCAGGCAAGGGTTTCAGTTAAATTACGTTTAAATCTTGGGTAAGAATACAAAGTTTGCACTTTACAAACGATCACATTTTTCTGAGCATAGAGAAGGTCTAAGACACAACATGTAGGAGCAGATCTGTGGAACGGACATTTTTGGCAATCAAACCGGATGGCGTTCAGCGTGGACTCATCGGTGAAATCATCCGCCGCTATGAAGCAAAAGGCTTTACGCTCGTAGGCTTAAAGCTGATGAACGTTAGCCGCGAACTGGCAGAAAAGCACTACGGTGTTCACAAGGAAAAGCCTTTCTTCCCCGGACTGGTTGAATTCATCACCTCTGGACCCGTTGTCGCAATGGTGTGGGAAGGAGAAGGGGTAATCGCCTCAGCTCGTAAAATCATTGGTGCAACCAATCCGCTCACCGCAGAGCCAGGAACAATCCGGGGTGACTACGGCGTTAGCATCGGTCGCAACATCATTCACGGCTCTGATGCCCCGGAAACTGCCCAGAGCGAAATCGCGCTCTGGTTTACTTCAGAAGAACTGGCTAGCTGGCAACCTACAATCAACCCCTGGGTTTACGAATAAAGGACACCACTCCTGAAGATATAAGGATGGGCAAAGCAGAGTAACCCCATTCCTTGCTACTAAAAAGGATGGGCACAAAGCGACGCTTTGTGCCCATCCTTCTTTTAAACAGATTTTCCTCAGCTTGGTAACGACTGAAACGTAAATCTGTAAGGCTCTATTCAGCAGAAACTTCCTGAGCTTCTTTTTCTGCTGCGATCGCCTCTACCGCCTCTACATCCATCTCAACGTTTGAGCCAGCCGCTAAAAGCTCTTCAGGTTTGCTTTCTTCAGGCTCAGCTCGTTTGGAAAAGCCCCAAGCAAACAGCAGCGCAATCATGGTCACCATTAACCATTCTGGAGGCACAAGCTCGGGATTGATTACCCTGGCTAGCAGCCGCAGACCAACCAGGGCAACGGTTGTATATCCCGCATCTTCTAGGTGAACAAACTCGTCTAGCCAGCGAATAAACAGCCCTGCCATAAATCGCAGCGCGATTACACCAACCGCCCCACCCGTTAGCACTAGCCAAGTTTCCTGGGAAATGGAGATCGCTGTCGTAACGCTATCCAGCGAAAACGCCAAGTCGGTAACAGCAATCATCGGAATGGCTTGCCAGAGTGAGGCAAAACGCGGACCGTGATGTTCCTTACCGTCTTTGTCATCGTCTGAGGTGAAATACTGAAACACTAGCCACAGCAGGTATGCGGCTCCCAGCAGCTCAAATTGCCAAAATTGAATCACCCAAGTTGCCGTCAGAATCAGAACAACTCTGAGTCCAAAGGCAACCACCAGACCAAGATTGAGGGCACGCCGCTGCATTTTCTCGCCTTCGAGTCCTTGAGCGATCGCAGCCAAGGCGATCGCATTATCTGCTGAAAGCACCGCCTCCAGAGCGATTAGCACAGGCAGCAGCAGCAGGGCATCCATCCCGCCGGGAGATAAATCTAGCAGTTGATCTAGCATTAATCAGCGATTTCTTAGTTCAAAAACCAACAAAATAGATGCCAAAAGCATCTACTTGAGGATAGCGATCCTCTAATTCAGCTTAACCTCATAATTCAGATAATTCTCAAACCAGATAATTGGCAAGCAATTTTGGGAAACCAGACTCCTTAGCCAGCCTCTAAAATAGAGAAATAGCCTGTAGCGTAAGCCTGCGATACTGGAAAGTCTAGATCGCCATCATTATCGCCTTCCTGTAATGCACCACCTGATCGTTCAATTACAAAGCCGCTATCCGTCCAGCAGTCTCATTTCTGAACTGCTTACCGTTCATGATGGGAACTATGTAGTGCGCGCTTTAATTCAGCTTGGGGGAACGACCTTAGCGAGCGGCATGGCAGCAGCATCCAACATTGAAGCTGCTGAAGATCGGGCTAAGGTTAGGGCATTAGAAGCTTTGGGAATAGTACCCACTCCAACAAACCTGCTTAATTCGCCGCTGCCAGTTGCTTCAGACAAGCCCCTTCAATCTTTAGCCTCGACAGATCTGACGGCTTCTACGGCACGGTTGTCGCAAGTTGGTTCAGGAGCGATCGCCCCTTCCCCACCTCTAGCACTTGCCACCCCCGCTTCATCTCCCCCAGCTTCCAAAACTGCTGCATTCCCCAATGCGACTGTCAGTCTAGAATCGGATACTGAATTTAGTACTGAATTCAACATCGATAATACAGAATTCTACCTGTCTAATCCTGACGAAGATGATTCAAACGATTACCCTTTGTCCGACCCCGGAATGCAGGAAGAATCTCTACAGACAAGCAGTTCCGCCTCTATTCCAAGCTCCAAATCTTCTCGTGCCAAAAAGAATGGTAAGACAAGCGCTGAACTTAAGCCCGTAGAACCTCTCGCTCCACTGCTCGATCAGCCATTCGACAACTCTGATGTGATTGCTCAAACTGACGTGGAGTTGAGACGCTTGGGTTGGGGCAGAGAGCAGGGACGTAAGCACCTTGAGCAAACGTATGGAAAGCGATCGCGCCAACAACTGACCGACGCAGAACTGCTCGACTTTCTCCACTACCTTGAGTCGCAGTCGTAGATCTTAAAAGCAAAAGCGCGGCATTGCCGCGCTTTTGCTTTTAAGCATGAATCAGCAAACCTAAGCATTCACAGGCTCAGGACGGCTGCCGATCGCTCGCTTGTCAATGACCTGGTCAATTAAGCCATAGTCCATTGCCTCAGCCGCCGACATAAAGAAGTCGCGCTCGGTGTCCTGCTCAATCCGCTCTAGTGGCTGTCCGGTATGATCAGCCAGCCACTGGTTAAGCCTGCTCTTGTGATATAAGATCTCCCTTGCTTGAATTTCAATATCAGCCGCCTGTCCCTGAGCACCACCCAATGGTTGGTGAATCATAATGCGGGAATGGGGCAGGCTCATCCGCTTACCTTTTGCTCCAGCGCTAAGCAAGAAAGCACCCATGCTAGCGGCTAACCCTACACAGATTGTGCAAACGTCTGGACGAATGTGGTTCATCGTGTCAAAAATGCCCAAGCCCGCCATAACCGAGCCGCCCGGAGAGTTGATGTAGAGGTAAATGTCTTTCTCTGGGTCTTCCGCTTCAAGAAATAGCATCTGAGCCACAATCAGGTTTGCCAGGTCAGAATCAACCTGCTGTCCCAAAAAAACGATCCGCTCTCGCAACAGCCGAGAATAGATGTCAAAGGCGCGTTCGCCCCGACCAGATTGTTCAATAACGGTAGGAATCATGTAGCTCTCTTTTCCACAGAATCTTTTCTCATTGTAGTGATTCACCGTCGTTCAGTAGCTTGGGGTGCGGTAGTGATTCCTCGAATTCCACGACCAATCGCCCCTTCTTAAAACGTACTGTTAGCCTGATAACTCTCTTAGCTGCTTTGAGAATGCCTCTGAGCCGAGTCATCGGCATCAACCGACTCTTTGAGCAGGTTAACTAAAATCTCCTTCAGCTTCATGCGATGGATATAGGGCCAGCCTCCCTCAGCTTCCATGTCTTTTAGCAATGCGTACAGCGCTTGACGATTGTCCGGCAAGGATTCTTGAAATAATCCATCGCGAATTTCGCGGTGCAGCGCTTCTAATAGGCGCAAGAGTGCTAGAAGCGATCGCCCATCTCCCTGGCAGCGATCTGCTTCTCGTAGAACAAAAGCGGCGATCGCCTCCAGCTCAGTTATTTCTGCAGTTTGTTCCTTCTCCGTTCCTACAGACTTAATACTGCTTAGAACTGCCGCACCTGGAGAAGGTTCTTCTTCCTCAGTCATACCCTTTACTTCCCTAGACTCAGCCAACACCATACCCCAAATGCCCCACAAGATAGTACGGAGAAACGCAACTTCAAAGCAGATTTGGTTAGAACTTAACTTGAAACCGCTGAGTTCCACTGTTAATCCTGCAACTGTTCAAGAATATTGGATCTCTGCAAACTTGTATCGCTTGAGCTAGCAGATGATGAACTGTAAACAGAATGAATGGGCGATCGCAAATTCTCAACACTGCTTCTTACGAATCATGAACTAAATGAAGCTTGATTGGTGGCTTTGGCAGAAATACATCCCTCTCAAAACAGGGGTCGGGCTAATTTACAGATGATCCTTAGACTAGCTTAAGAAAAGGTGACAAGGTCTTGTAGAATTCAGTATGAGACTTAATCCGAGCGATTCCAGGCTGCTTCTAAGCATTTATTCCATCTGGTCAAGAGTTCGTTGAGTCTCTATTGGCGACAGCACCTTTTCCACACGCATAAGCAAACCTGGCGAAAGATTTCCCTCTTTGAGATGGCTTCAACTCACGCCTTCCCTGCTTGAATCGCCAAAACCTGCTCTCTCTTTAAGATGATACTAGCGGGATTTTACATTTATATCGAGGTTGACCATGAGGTATCGCGCTTTAATCGTTGCATTCCTGGCAGTTTGCCTAGGATTTTTGACAGCTTGTAGCGAAGGCCCATCCGCTGCAAGCGGCCCGCTCACTTACGATCAGATCCGAGGCACTGGTCTTGCTAACTCCTGCCCTCAACTCGGAGAAACCAGCCGAGGATCTATTCCTATCAGCCCTGATCAAACTTTTTCCTTGACAGGTCTTTGCTTGGAGCCAACCAGCTTTTTTGTGAAGGAAGAGCCTATCAACAAGCGGCAATCGGCAGCATTCATCGCAGGCAAACCCCTGACCCGCTATACCTCCACGATCGATCAGGTTAGCGGTGAGCTAAAAGTTCAATCCGATGGCAGCTTGAAGTTTGTGGAAGATGATGGATTTGACTTCCAGGCTATTACCGTCCAGCTACCCGGTGGAGAACAAATTCCTTTCCTCTTTAGCATCAAAGGTTTGGTAGCGCAAAGCCAGTCTGGACTGCAAAGCATCAACACTTCCACGGACTTTGAAGGCACATTTAAAGTTCCTTCATACCGCACCTCTAACTTCCTAGATCCTAAAGGTCGGGGTCTTGCTACTGGCTATGACACCGCAGTCGCTTTGCCCAGCCGGGGCGATAGCGAAGAACTGCTGCGTGAAAACATCAAGAGCTTTGACATGGGACAGGGCAGCATTTCTTTACAAGTTGCCAAAGTTGATAATGTGTCAGGTGAAGTTGCAGGTACCTTTGAGAGCGTTCAACCCTCCGACACCGACATGGGAACAGCAGCTCCTGTAGACGTAAAGATTCGAGGACTGTTCTACGCTCGGATTGAGCCTGCTCAAGCTTAAACTCAGCAGCATCATTGACTTCAGCATTGTTATCTGTTCGAAATACGGATACTTAAAGGGGGAGACTTCCCCCTTTTTTGTTCTCATCCAGGAACTCCCTGGTTTAAGCCAGGTTCAGTAATAATGCCGTTGTTTCAAACCTTGTCGACCGAATAGGTTTGATCTATCCCTAAAAGCGACCGAATCCTAAATACTTCAGGAGCCTCAACCCTCCGCTTTCATTTAAGTTTTATTGATTTTTAAGTCTATTGCGGGTACCGTAGCAGTTTAGAGCCAGCCTCGAGTACCTTGATTAATTTTTTGATGTATTAGCCCTGTCAAGGACTTGCCTTATGTGACATCAGTCCTTAAGCTGTTTTGACATTGGGGAACCTATACAGACTTCTGTGAAGTAACGTGCTCTACCTACCTGAATCTCGTCATGTCTACCATCGTCATAAACGAATTGAAAAGTGAGAGTTTGCATCTGTTGCGGGAATATCAGAAGTCTCCTTCTGCGGAAATCCGTAATCAGTTAGTACAACTTAATTTTGGATTGGTCAGGAAGGAAGCTCACCATTGGATTAACCAATGTACGGAAAGCTACGAAGATTTACTGCAGGTGGGCAGTCTGGGGCTGATTCGAGCAATTGAACGGTTCGATATGTCCAAAGGTCATGCCTTTAGCTCTTTCGCGATTCCTTATATTCGCGGCGAAATCCAGCACTACCTGCGGGATAAGGGTTCACCGATTCGGATTCCTAGACGCTGGCAAGCTCTGCAGCATCAAGCAACCTGCGTAACCAGGGAGTTGCAGGCAAAGCTGCACCGGCAGCCAACCGATAGTGAAGTGGCGATCGCCCTCCAAATTCCCCTGTCAGAATGGCAAGAAATCAGACTAGCCTGCCGCAATCGCGCTCCGCTTAGCTTGGATGCCCCCATGCGCGACGAGGACGAAGGTTCTACCTGTCTAGGTGAAATCATTCCTGACCCACGATACAAAAGCTTCCAGCTTGCTCAAGAAGATCAAATTCGGTTACAGCAAGCTCTAATTCAGCTAGAAAAGCGCACTCGCGAAGTTCTGGAATTTGTGTTCCTGCATGACTTGACTCAAAAAGAAACAGCCGAACGGCTGGGCATCAGCGCTGTCACTGTTTCCCGCCGAGTTAAGAAGGGTCTGAAGCTATTAAAGAACTCAATGCTAGGTCTGCCTTCTGAAGTGGATGAGGCTGAATAAGCGTTAACCGGCAAGTTCTTTACGCTTTAGGCGCAAGTTCTGATCAGATCAATAGAGAGCCAAAGTTTGGGTAGGTGCAATGCGTCTACCCTAATTTTTGTTTGGCAGGATGTCTGAAAAGCCTCAACTCGTCTGAAAGATTGTAGCGGCGAAGCATGCAGGGTACTCAAACAACGATTTTTCCGTCATTCTAGATATTGCTTGCCCAGTGTCTCGCCCATACGTAAGGCATGAGCTACTTCTCATATCAAATCTGTCTATA
The DNA here is from genome assembly GCF_014695875.1 of Leptolyngbya sp. FACHB-541. Taxonomy (NCBI): domain Bacteria; kingdom Bacillati; phylum Cyanobacteriota; class Cyanophyceae; order Leptolyngbyales; family Leptolyngbyaceae; genus Leptolyngbya; species Leptolyngbya sp. FACHB-541. The sequence goes on from NZ_JACJPC010000027.1 coordinate 135,800, forward strand.
GAGTAACGGTAGCAGTAGGGGCGAATCATGCGGTTACAACCCTTGCAACTGAAGCACAGTTCTTTTGCCGAATGCTTCGCCTATACAACCAATAGTGCTTCTTTACGAAACGGATTCTGCATCAGACATCCTCTAGAGTGTCCTGCCAGGGGTAGCCCTCTTTTAGAGAAACGGTATTAAACGATTTAATAATCATCTAATCTAAAGTCCTGGACACGCCGTGAGCCAAGAGCCTTAGAGCCAAAGGGGAGAGTGTAAATGAGCAATTTGGTAATTAGAGTTGTTTTCTATGCAGCGGAGAAATCCCTGATTCAGGCTATTCGCTACCAGGTGTTTCAGGTTGAGCAGGGAGTTGATGCAGTGCTCGAATTTGACGGACAAGATGAAGCCGCCATTCACCTGCTAGCACATTTAAATGGCGAGCCAGTTGGAACGGCCAGAATCCGTTTGCTTAGCGACCAACTTGCCAAAATTGAGCGAGTTGCAGTGCTATCAAACTGTCGTGGACAGGGTATTGGGAAGCGACTGATGGAAGAAGCAATTGTCTTTTTAAATACAAAAAACATCCCTGAAATTAAAGTTAACGCTCAGCATTATGTCAAAGACTTCTATCAGAAGCTTGGCTTTGAGCAGCGGGGTGAAGTGTTTGAAGAGGCAGGTATCCCTCATATAGAAATGAGGTTGCGATCGCTGTAAAGTCCGGCAAGCCAAAAATAGTGTTTTGTATCACTTTTCCTCTTAAACCTAGGGCTTAAAGTCTCAGCTCAAGCCTTGATTATTCAAGAGGGGAAGCGAGTTTGGATAAGGAAAGGCTTGATCCCCAACCCCAGACGACTTATTTTTCCTCGTTTTCAAGCTATTCCTAGAGAGTTAGCTAAACTCATAACCGCATTGCATCTCTAAACATTCGTTAACTTACTGGACAGAGGCATATCCGCTTTGGGCAAGGGATGGTTATTAGCTCAAACCTACTCTATAAACTTTTGTGTTGACTTGTTCCGTTCTGGAAAAGAGTGAATAGGCTAGTAGAAACAAGCCCCTCAACCACATAAATGTTTCTCGAGTTAGATTCCTTGTTTTGTATTTAAGACGACAATTTGATTAGGGTCTTTCGTTTAGCTTGAATCTATTTGCTGCTCATCTTACTATCAGCAACTCCGCTTTTTTTAAGAATCGTGTTCCCAGCCCAAATGATTAAGAAGTTTATCCTCACTTTGAACTCCCTTTAAAATATTATGAACACCTGCCCTTGCTGCTCTGAACAGTTGCTTCGTCACGCTCGCCACAATAGCATTTATTGGTTTTGCTCTCATTGCTGGCAAGAAATGCCTAATTTTTCGTCGACGATCGCTACAAATCAGCAACAGGTTAAAAAGTTAGACCGTTTAGTTGATGCACTCGATTTGGTCTGTCAGTAGTTTGTTAAGTAACAAAAGCACTAGCAAACTTTGCGGAATTTGCTGGTAACTTAAATGTTGATAGTTGAAGGATTCTATCTTCTCCAGCGCTAAAAGCTATTTTTTTAGGCTGTACAACTTTCACTTCTTTCAAAAGACATCCTTACAAAGAGGGTTTATTTATGACAGATTGTCATAAATAAACCCTCTTTTTCAGATTTAAACTTGTTTAAATAGATATATTTCTAGATGAGTTGTGTTATATATTACCCCATGCTTCAGTAAATCACTATTTGTTAGCTAAGTTGGGAGCTATTGAGGGATGAACTTACCTCTCGTCTTTGATATTGCTATCGGTTTAATTTTTATTTACTTAATCCTAAGCCTGTTAACTTCGGAAATTCAGGAACTTATTGCAACTCTATTGCAATGGCGGGCTGAACATCTTAAAAAAGCAATTGATGTTTTGTTAACTGGAGAGGTTGAAACCGGTTCAATCCAGCAAAGATTTGTTGATGACTTGTATAGCAGTCCTCCGCTTAAAGCGCTTAACCAGGAAGCTAAAGGGCGAATCGCTAGATCTTTTCGCAAGCTCAGCCATGCAACTGGTGACTTTTATCGGTCGGTCACGGGCGTACAAAACGTGTTTGGTAGTCAGCGAAGCGGTCCTTCCTACATTCCTTCCCAAGCCTTTGCTACAGCGCTTTTGCAGAAGCTTGATCTAGAGTTATTGAGTCAGAAAGTCAGTGAGTTGACGGTTCAAAAATTCAATAAAGATAAGCTGGAATTGGTGAAGCAGGTTTTGCAAGACCTCAGAAGTAGTCTTGGCGATGATTCTTTATTGGTTAGCGAACTTCAAGCTTTAGAAAGCGAACTTGCTGATATTTTTGAGAATTTTGCTAGAGGCAGAGTTGCTTTTACTACTGCAATTGACCAAATCGCTGAACAGATTAAGCAATTTGTTGATAATACAGAATCAAGTCTTTCAGATAATCATCACTGCCAGGAGATTATTCGCAGGCGTTTGCCCTATCTGCGGCAGGCGATCGCTCTCAGGCGCATGGAACCTACCGTTTCTGAGGTTTTAGCGATTGTTTTAGATAAATCCAATCAGCAAAACTTGTCGCCTCAAATTGCTAGAATTATTGCCCGAATTCATGAGAAAAATCCGGAAATTCCAGAGCAATTACAGCGAAACTTGATTGCGCTAGCTCGACAGGCTCAGCTTAAAGCTGACGGCTTGCAGGCAGGAGTGCAGCAGTTAGAGCAGGAAGTTGGAACTTGGTTTGACTACTCAATGGAGAGATCGTCGGGAGTTTATAAGCGCAATTCAAAAGGAATTGCGATCGCCATCGGTTTCCTCGTTGCTACTATCAGTAATGCTGACACTTTTCACATTGTGAATCGGTTGTCTAAAGATTCAATTTTGCGATCGACCATCTCCAATGCAGCCGATCAACTGGTTGCTCAGCCGCTTCAAACTCCAGCCAGTTCGCCATTCGTATCAGAATCGGAACCTCCAATTTCTGAACCCAATGATGAATCTCAAGAATTTGAACCTGAAATAGAAGAAACATTGCCATCCGATTCTGCGAGCGAATTTCAGAATTCTGAACCGGAAACATTTGAGCCGCTGCCGCCCGATTTTTCTCTACCGGCTGAACCAGAAGCAGGTCAAGCTGCTAATGCTAATTCGGCTGAAGCTGTTCGCTTACGCAACATCAGAGATGCAGTGGATGGGGCGCTACAAGGATTATCCTTGCCCATTGGTTGGAATCAAGAGAATATATACGCTCAGAATTTAGAAGGACAGTATTCGCTCATTCCATTCTTCCGAGTGCCATATCTTAGACGCATTCTTGGCTGGTTTGTCTCTGGAATTGCACTGTCAATGGGTGCATCTTTTTGGTATGACCTGTTGAGTAAGGTCATGCGAGTGCGAAATTCGGGCAGGCGTAATGATGCTAACCCTACCAGCAGCGATGCTCCTGTTGAGGATTGAGTGGCTGTGGACACAAAGGCTAAAAGATAAAAACAAGCTGAATTTGCCAGGTTTGTTCTTGGCGGGAAATCTGAACTTGGCGAATGAATTCTCGAAAATAGAACCGTCGTTCTGCTTCTGATAGGTCTAGCCAGAACTGGGGGATGGAGACAGCCTGAGCGATCGCCCGCAAGTTAACAGGGGGAAATTGAGCTAGCTGAGCTTGCAGAGCTGAGATTTCTGTACGGATTTTGTAGGCTCTCAAATCAGCCGTTTCTACGTCTAAAACACCGCTTGTTACCAAGGGTTGTAACTGTTCCAGGACAGCCTGCTTTGCAGCAATCTGAGCTGAAACGCCTTGCTTGATTCGCTCCAGGTCCGGCATTTCTGCTCCGCTGACTGCACGGGGTAAATCTTCACAAATTCGCTGAATCGTTTGCTCTAACACTTGTTGGTAAGGTAAAGCGCGACATTTAGGGCACTTTGGGCAAGCAATCGGTCGCAGATAGAGATATTCCTGCGATTTACGTACCGCTGTGACCCGAGTGACCGTCATCGCGGAGTTGCAAGCTGCACAAAACACCAGCCCTGCCAGCGATCGCGGCGCACTGGCAGAACGGGGAGACAAGCGGCGATTACGACGCAGCAGGCGATCGACCTGAGCTGCCTCTTCTCGGGACACGATCGCCGCATGGGTATCTGAGACGACCTCTCCGTTCTGATAGAGCAAATCGCCACGATAGACCGAACTAGTAAGCCAACGTTTTCCTGTAGAAACCGAGATTTTTTTGCCGTATTTTTTTTCTAAATGTCGAACACTTCCTCTAAGCGAACCATAGAGCAAGAAGTTATCAAAAAACTCTTTGACAATGGGTGCAGTGCTGCGATCAACGATATAGCGATCCTTGCCGCGACGATAGCCGTAAGGTACTTTGCCCGGAGGTGGCAGAGCCTTGATCCGATTTCGAGCGTGACCTTTGCGAATGTGGCGACTGCGCTGGCTATCTTGAATCGATCGCAGCAGTTTCAGCAGATCTGAACGGGTAAGCGGCTGATTGTCTGCGCCAACTTTTTCCTCCGTTGCAATTAGGTGAACACCTAGAGTTTCAAATTCTGTTAGGCGATCGCCTACTGCCTGCACAGAGTCTCCTAATTCTTCTAACCGACGCACTAATAAATAGGTTTCTGAGGAATCGTTTGACTCTGACTGACAATCTTGAAGTAACTGTTGAAGCTGCTGGCGATCGCCCAGGTCTTGATAAATCCGATCGACTTCCCATCCCCAAATGGTCGCATCTGGTGCAGATTCTAATAAAGGATCGGTATAAGAGTAAGCGATTGTTTTCATAGTGATTAGCCCAATCCTTAATTCAGGATAGGTGATTAGCCAACCGGAACCGTGGGTGAAATGAAAGGAATCACTCGCATTCTGGAGAATGGCGTTGTCTCCAAATACATTCTGGGTGATTCAATGGCTCCCTGGTTTGGTGGATCGGCTGCCCTCAGCAGCAAGTTCATAGAACAGTTTCCAGAAGCAACTCAAACCTATGCTGAGGCATATCGTCGGGCAATTCAAGACATTCGAGATAACCCTGACGAAGCCCGTCAGTACCTGGTGGGATATACCACAATTGAAGGAGATCTGGTGGAGAAAGTACCACTTGTGGGCTACACCCTGTATGACGAGTTCACTCTAGAAGATGTGGCATATTTCCAAAAATTCTTTGATTTCATGACCGAAAAAACAGTCTTTTCGCGTGCGGTTGATGTGTCGGCGTTGTTGTACAAACCTGTTTGATTTAGCGTTTGAAGGAATTTAGACTTAGGAGACGTTTATGATGTTAGATTCAATAACTGAGCAGCGCATTGCTCCCCATGAACACTTTGTCTCAGTGCAGGGATTGTGTAAATCGTTCGGCGATTCCGTCCTGTACGACAATTTCAACTTGGACTTAACGAATAACCAGTTGGTATCTGTGTTTGGACCCAACGGTTGCGGCAAATCAACGCTGATTAACATGATCAGCGGACTGATTCCCTTTAATGGAGGCGAAATCCGCATTCATGGTAAACCGATTCGGCGGGCACGAATTGGTTATGTGTTTCAAAACTATCGAGATGCAATGCTGCCCTAGCTAAGTGCTTACGAGAATATTGCTTACCCCTTACGGGTAAAAGGGGTGCCAGACAAAGAGTGCCGCGATCGCGTCGAGCGATTAATTAGCACTTTCAACATCCAACTCGATCTAAAGCGCTATCCCTACAGCTTTTCAGGTGGACAGCAACAGCTTATTTCAATCATGCGAGCATTAGTTGCTGATCCAGAAGTGTTGTTTCTAGATGAACCTTTTTCAGCACTGGATTTTGAAACCACGCTGTTTGTGCGCGATAAGCTCCAGGGAATTTTCATGACCACCAAAATTCCTATGTTTATGGTGGTACACAACCTAGAAGAAGCAGTGTTTTTGGCAGACACCATCCTGCTGTTAAGTAAGCGTCCAACCCGTCTGGTAGAGATGGTATCGTTTACCGCGCCTCGTCCTCGCACCTTTGAAACCCTTTCTTCTGCCGAATTTGTTGAAGTGAGTCGTTACTGTTTAGAAATTTTTCGTCAGGAGATGCGGAAATGACTGCAACCTATGGCTCTAAGCGTCGTGTTCAAACCGCTTTGCGATTTCGTCACATCGATCAGCTCCTTCCCTTGGTGGGAGTGCTGGCACTCTTTATCATCTGGTGGCTGATTTCTGTTTCTGGATGGGTTAATCCGGTACTTTTGCCAACACCCTGGACAACGATCGCCACCTTATTCCAGGCAATGTTTACAGACAACATGGCGATCGACTTTGGCGCAACCGTACTGAGAACCTTTAGCGCTTTTCTCCTGGCTGAGAAAAATTCTTCTTAACTTAAGCAGTCCAATTTCATCTGAGTTTCTATCCCTTTGCTCGAAACCCTTTGGAAAATCAGGGCGTTGACGATTTTTCTGCTGCATCTGCTTAAGTTCTTGCTTAAAAGCCTAAACCCCGATTGTTTGGTATGGGTTTCAAAGGCACACTGAATTCAGTTTCTAGAATAGCTGAGCCGCAACACCGCCAAGGCTAAACCTTGAACTAACCTCCAGCTAGCTCTTTTAGTTAGTAGCCCTCTGAGGGTTTCCCCCCATCTCTCAATCAAGGAGTTCAAATCGTGCAGCTAGAATATCGTCACCAACCTACTTCGGAAAACATTTCCATCCCCGATCGCGTCGGCACTTCAGACCTTCACTCAAAACTCATTTCAACTCACTACATCTCATCAAGAAAACCTAATTTAACCGCACAGTGGATCGTTGAAGACGGAAAACTGGTTTGTAAGTGGATCGTGAATCAGCCCTGATACTGCTGAAATATCTCGTAGAGCAAGTAGGTGACTTAACTAAACGTCAAAAAAGTGCGGGTTGGGTATTACTCCAATGGCAATTTCACAGTTACAGTTGTTCCCTGTCCTTCCTCACTCTCGATCGCCCATTCTCCCCGGTGCAATTCAACACAGGTTTTCACTACTGCTAAACCTAATCCTGTACCAGCAACATCACCTACGTTGCTGCCACGAGAGAAGGCTTCTTGAATTTGGGCTTGCTCTACAACTGGAATACCAATACCGCGATCGCAAATTTCTATGATTGCGGTTTGGTAATCACAACGCAAAATTATCTGCACGGACAGATTGTTAGGGGAATACTTAGCGGCATTAAAAAGCAAGTTAGTGAGTAGCGATCGCACCATTTTTTTATCCCAGAACGCCTTCGTGTTTTGACAATGGCTAGTCAAGCTAACGCGTTGATGGATATTATCTTCTAGTTCCTCAAGAACTTGCTGACAAAAAGGTTCTACTTCTAATAGCTCTGGGTTAAACTCCAGTTTGCCGACTTCTGCCCGCGTTAACGTGAACAAATCCGTAATCTGTTGACTCATTCGTTTTGCAGTGAGATAAATACGCTGAATGTTGTTTTGTTTTTGAGCTTCGGACAATTCGTCGCGGTTCAGTTGTAACGACTCTGCCGACAGCAGAATGGTGCTGAGCGGCGTGCGAAGTTCATGCGATGCCATTGAAAAAAACCGCAGTTTCAGGTTGTTTAACATCTTTTCCTGAGTCAACTCACGATTTAAGTTACTCAAAAAAAGCACTAGGCTGGCAGTCAGCACCAGTCCCACAAAAAGGGTGGTAGGTGCGCCATAGTTCAGATTAAACGGATAATTACCAGATGGTGAAAAGATGACTTGCCATTGGCGTTGTCCGACCGTGAGGGTACGGCTACAGTGAGTGGCTGTGGAGCATAGAGAGTGGGATGGGCGATCGCGCTCATTGGTCATCACCTGCTGAACAACGGCATCATATCGTCCCAAAAACCGCTGGTCGGCACTGACATTCTGGTCATATAAAACAAAGTCAATTTCGTATCCCAAATCCTGGAGTGATTCTTCAACCACATTTGAGACTCGAAAAACACCGAGCAAAAATCCTTCAAACTGCTCACGTCGGCTGGATACATCAGGAACCGTAGCCGTTTGATATAACGGCAAAAAGACCAGAAAACCAAACTGATCGCGTTGTTCTTGCACCAAACGGATACGTCCCGTTGCGGTAATCTTTCCCTGAGCTCTGGCAAACTCTATAGCGACAGCACGAGCCGGATTAGAGTTCAAATCAAACCCAAATGCGGCTTCATTATTGGCGAACGGAACAACGTAAGTAACGGGAATGTAATAGGGGCGATCGCCTGCTCTAACGAGCCGATTGTCACTCGTCAACTCAGTAATTTGAAAGTTTGGATAGCCTTCTGCCTGGATCGTTCGTTCAAAAGCTAAACGATCTGCCTGCTGCACCAAGGGTGCCCACTCCAGCGCCTGAATGCCAGGATATGTGTTGAGCGATCGCGCCACATAGTTAGAAAACTCTTGCCGCTCAACTTGCCCTTGAGTGACGACGTAGTAATCTCCCAAAAACGCCAGCACATCGGTATAGCGATTCAGGCTCCGCTGCAAGGCTGTTGCTAAACTCTCGATCTGTCTTTGAAACCGAGTTTGCTGGTTAGAAACTTCCCATCGACCCACAAATAAAGCCGCGAGGATAGATAACCCTACCCCTACTCCTAGCGCCAGTCTTAAAACAACGGGGTGACTGACAGAAAGCTTAGCCATACAAATATCTGAGCACTAATTGAGCCTCAAACAGATCTAAAGCGATCCTGAAGCGTTCCATCGTTCAAAAGGCTACAGAAAGGTGAAGCAATCGTGCCGTTCTAGATAAGGTGGTTGGATTCTGGGTTTCTCGAAATCTGTAGAAACTGATTGCCGCCGCGCTGAAATTCGTAAGAGACAGGTTTAATTTCTAATGAATATCCTTGCTGCGGCAATTCTTCCAGCACAATTGGCAGAATGGGTGAAGTTTCCCCAGAAAGGTCAAGAATTGGAAAAATCCGGACTTCGTTAGCGACTCGGCAAAGTTCTTGGATAGCGCTGAGGTGAAACTCGGTTGAAAGTTGGTCAGAGTAAGTGAAAAGCAAATGTCCGCATAGCGCCAAATCAAACTGCCCTGTGTGAAACGATAGCGTAGGCAACTGATCCACGACATAACGCCCCAACTGGAATCCTGTTGGAAAATCTACTAAAAACCGACGCATTGCCATTAGGCGAATTTCTCCTAACTGTTCTGGAGACTGGATCGCGTGCCAGACATAGCGATCGCGATTCGCCCGAACGCCTTCCACAATCGGGGCATAGGTTGCCTGAACGCGTTGCTCAATCTCACCCACAGAAAACTGATAGACGGGATCGCAGGAAATCACAGAGTAGCCCCTGTCAGTCATTTCAGCGTTGAAGCTAGCGGGACCACCCCCACAGTCCAAAATTTTTCGCTGTAAGTCGGCAGGCGATAGGGCAAACATGCCTATGTATTCGTCTAGCGATCGCCCCCAAGGTACAACGCTTTCCAGTTTTAATCCCAAAGAATGTCCTTTTATCACACCAATTGACTAAAAACAACTAAGTTATTGTACTCAGATTTAACTTGTCGTGATAGCCCACGTTTTTGCGAAAAGACTTAAATCTTTCAAACTACAGAAAAGCTTGAACTTTTCAAAAAATTCGTTTAGTTAAACTATTTGAATCAATCTAATTAGAAATAAACAAAGCGAGTTGTGAAAGATACTTTCCAGAACTCGCTCAAAAACCTTCTATCAATAAAATTCATCGTTTGAATGAATTTTATCGATACATCATTCAACGTAACTCAGGTTAAGATTTAGCGATAATAACGCTGTTCTAGCCAAATTCTTACTTCACTGCTAGAACCAAAGCTAGTAGAGTCTTTTGTAACTGGATCATAAACGCGCCAATATACGTTGCCTGCGCGATCACTGACCTGCCAAATCTGCACTTCATGAGTACCTACAATCAATTGAATCAACTGCTTACCAAACTGCTTCAACGCCGATAAAAAGCGATTGGAAACTGTCAACGATTGAACATGAGACGGCTTTAAGACTAATGGAGTAGAGAGTTTCATCTGGAGCTTTTCGCCTCTTAAAAACTGAATTCACTCTACTTTCTGTCATTTAGATAGTAATGAGAAGGTACAAATTTCCTGACTTTAACTGATACAGTTTCAAGCACGAACAAACTGTTCTACTAAAACTTTCAAAAACTGTACTAGGTGAAAGAATAAGGAATCGCTTATATTGCAAACTATGATGTGACTTAACCCTGTCTTGCCGTGAAGATTCCTCTTGATCGCCGTTCACCGGAGCCTGTGTACTTGCAAATCCGCGATCGCATCAGTCGCCTGATTCAATCTGGGATTTTGAAACCGGGCGATCGCCTCCCCTCGATTCGCGTACTAGCAGAGAATGCTCAGGTCAACAAGCTGACGGTCATTGAGGCATACGGCGTTCTAGAAGCAGATGGTTTAATCTATGCCCGTGCAGGATCAGGTTATTTTGTCAGCGCTGAGACCATTCCTTCACCCAAAGCTGCATCTACCTTTGCCCCCCAGCAAGAGGTAATCATTCCTGAGCAGGGCGAGATGTCTTACTTTGACATTTACTCCGCCTCAGTTCAGGCACAGCAGCAGGGCGAGATGATCAACTTCAGTTCCGGCTTTCCTCGCGCTACTGGGCTGGAAAATCTTCAACGCGTGGCTCGTCGGGCGGTTAAAGGCGTCAGCGACACGCTGTTTAACTACAACATTCCTCAGGGACAGCTAACTCTGCGTAAGCAAATCGTGCAACTGCTGGTTCAGCAAGGGTTAGAGGTTTCTCCAGAAGATTTGATCATCACCAATGGTTCCATGCAGGGAATTTCTCTGGCTGCTCACTACTACCTTCAGCCAGGAGATTGGGTAATTGTTGAATCTCCTAGCTATCACGGCGCGCTAGCCCTATTCCAACAAGCAGGCGCAAGAATCATTGGGATTCCGATGACCAATGAAGGAATGAATTTGACGCTGCTGGCAAAATATCTACACAGCCATCGTCCTAAACTGATTTATACGATCAGTACGCTTCAAAACCCAACAGGAATTACAACCTCACAGGCACATCGTCAACAGCTTCTACAATTAGCCTCTGAGTATAACTGTCCCATCTTGGAAGACAACGCTTATGAGGGATTGAGCTTTGGTATCGTACCGCCTCCGATCAAAGCCCTGGATCGTTCCAATTTAGTAACTTATGTGGGTACTTTTACCAAAACTTTGATGCCAGGGCTACGGTTGGGCTACATGGTCGTTACTGGGCAGCACTACCGGGCAATACTGGAGCGAAAGCTGCTGCGAGACCTCAGCGTTTCCACCGTTTCTCAGGCGATCGTCAGTGAATACCTGGCAGCTGGTTACTATCGCCACTATTTAAACCACTTGCGAAATAACCATTTGCATAGCCGTAATGTAATGCTGCAAGCGTTGGAGCAACATTTCCCTGAGTCCGCATCCTGGACAGTTCCCAATGGCGGTTTATTTCTATGGGTGAAACTGCCAGATGAGTTGCCGCTGCAAGCGATTTGCCATGAAGCCGCTCAGCAAAAAGTCCTGATCATCTCAGGGTCATCTTTCTTCCCTAATCAGCAGGGCTATCCCGCATTAAGACTCAACTTTTCAATGCTGCCGGAGGAGATTGAGCGGGGAATTGCGGTTTTAGGAAAACTACTCAGAAAATACAGCCATCAAAGCTTATGAAGTCTTCACGGGTGTAAACAATGATTGATTGAGCGATCGCCACTCATCAAAGCTGAGCAAATCTAACTCATACCAATCTCGCAACAGGTTAGCCAGAGAGTAACAAACAAGACGCTGATCAATTAGCTTTCTCGCTGCCCGCAGTGCTTCAAAGTCATGCGGATGAAGGGTGCGATCGCTAAGTTGCTGCCTGGATGGAGAATAACAAACTATCCTAAAGCCACCTTCTTCCTGTGCAACCTCAATCAGCCAATCCTGATAAAAGTCTGTGAGAGATGTATCCTTCATGAGTTTTACTACCACAGGCTAATTCAGTTGACAGATTCTTCAGCTAATCAAGGTTACAAAACCAAATTGTTAAAAGCTTGAGCAACATGGCGTAATTGCCACTCCAAAACTTCAGCAATCTGCTGAGAGATTTGTTGAGTCACTTTTTGTCTCACTTTTTCAAGAAATAGTACGGTTTGTTACAGAAGCCCCCTCAGGCTAAATCTCCTCAAAGTCTTTCCCCTAAAGGCTTAGAAGCTTTTGGATAACTTACTCGTTAAATCGAAGTCGTTAAATCTTCTTGCAGACCTGGTTGGACTGATGAATCGATACGCTTGAATGGACATAATAGATTTCAAAGCCTCTCGTTCAATTGGAAGTGAGATCAAAAGCCTTACAGATCTGAACGGTAGAAATCGGGCTAATAGAAGGTGTGCACCTCGACTCAGTTTTCGAGAACTCGCTGTAAAGCCGAAATTGAGCAAGAGGACAATCTGCATGCTGTCTAATCTTTTGTCGGACTCATGCTGCCGAGCGTAATTCTGCAAACTCTGACACTTATGAACTGGTACTCACAGATAACCCAACTCATTCTTGACTTTTACCGAGAAGACTTAACTGAGCTTAAGCAACTAGATGCACTTCCGAGGTGTCATGTCTCTCGACGCTGGGGAGTCCTGCGAGTCAACTGCCGCACCCAGGAAGCAGCCAGTGCCCTATACACCGCCAGGGATATCTTAAGAGAGCCAGTCGCTCAACTGCGACTGGCCCAGCAAATCAAAATTTTGCTCAATGGCACTTTAGTAGCGGCTTTGCCGGTTAATCCTTCAAAGCTAACCAAATAAAGCTAGCCACTAGCTCGGTAACTCACTGACAAACTCACTACTTTGAAATAGCCTCAGTAGATTTGTAGGAAGTTTCTAGAGACTCAAGCCGCTGCTCCTGGTTACTGCGAGTAACTGCATTGAGCCAACCTGCAAGCAAAGCATCTACGGAGAACAGCCCTCCCCCATTCACTAGATAAAACAGAAAACAGGCTGCATAAAGAGCAGAAAGCTCAAGGTATGGAATGCTAAAGCCTGCTACCAAGATGTGGTGGTACATGGCTACGAGCATGGTTGAAAACAACCCAGCTGCAGCGGGACGGGTTAGCAAACCTAAAGCTAAAAGAGGTGCACCAATTAACTCGGTATAGGCAGCGCAGTAGCTAAAGAAGATGGGAAAGGGTAAACCGATTACGGAAACGTAAGCTTGGGCAAAGCTCTCAATGTTAGACAGCTTGTCGAGACCGTTGTGAATCATCACGATCCCAGCAACAATCCGAAGGACTGCCCAGGCAGCCTGAGATAGGTAGTTGGGTGCGAGATTGGGTCTCAGTGCTGCCACCAGGAAGGCCGTAAAGCGCTGAGTAGTATTCACAGAAAAAATCCTTAAAGGTGAGATATGTATCAATGTTAAGGATCATAACAATTAGTAAAGCATTAAGCAATGTAAATGCTACTCATACAGTAATACTGATGGGTTGAAGGTTATGCCGTTTCTACAGGAAGCTGCTACGTTTTGGAGAGTGCCTCACATCCGCAGAGTACGCTTCAAAATGTGTAGCCTTAAAAAGAATTGGCATTAGGAACACAGGTTTTGCCTGTGCCTCTAAGTCGCAACTCTTTTGAAGATCAAACAAAATCTCCATCTTTGCTAAGAGCTATCAGTTGGTATCTTCTCCAAGGCAAAAACGACGGCAGGTGAGAACAGGAGAATCCTCTGTGCCATTCATGGGACAGTCTCTAGTGATGCAATTGACGCAGTTAGCTTGAGCTGGCAAAAACAGATCGGAAGCTGCATACAAGCTGATCCCTTGACTGATAAAGCCTCGGGCTTCCAGGTCGGACACTGCATCACAGATTAGAATTGCCTTTGGGATGTCAAGCTGGTTGCGGCAGTAGTTGATTTTTTCGAGGGTTTCGCTAAAGCTCTGGAGTCCAGTTTTGATTTCGACTAACACCTGCTGCGTCTGGCTTTGGAAACAGCAAGGCTTTTCCTGGCTGAAGTAGTCTTTGTATTGAATCGTATAGCTGCCATTGGGGTAGCGCAGGGTGCGAATCAGCCGTAGAAATGGGACATTAGGGTTTCCATCCGCGTCGAGCGTGTACCACCAGGATTTGTGGCAAGCTTCGTAAGACAAGCTGAGAATTTCATCGACCTGTCGAGGTAAAAATCCTACCTGTGTTAAGAGCGACAGTGCTTGTGCTAACGAAACGCTCTGTCCTAAGTTGCGGGTTTCCGACTCGCAGCGAGTTAGCTTTTGATATTCTTTTTGCTTAGTCGTTTGGTTGGTGTAAGGAAACAGGCTGTGTTCGGCTTCAAATTCAGGTGGAGCAAGGGCACAGTGAATAGATTCGTATCGAATGATGCCGTCAACTGAGGTTTGAGGGGCGATCGCCACGCCAATGCTGGAGCTAACCGTTCCGATGAGAGACGGACGGGCGATCGCGGGGGTGCAGTTCACCAGTAGCGATTTGAGAATGTTGTCATCGGCGATCGCCAGCGCAATCTGCACCTGATCGTGAGTCGAAGGCGATTGCTGCTGAATTGGACAAGTCAGGACATTGAGCATGAGCATGACCTGGATAGTGACTTGGGCTTTAGCGTTTTACGCCTATTTAGGATATTGTGGTGGCTCGATCAGCATAGACGGGCAAGATTTGTTGTTCTCTTAAGAAAGGCTTTATTTTGCTTGTTCTTGGCTGACCAAACTTCGCGTTTGTTTGAAAAAAGCAACAATCTTGAGTTCTTTTTCTTCCATTAAGGTGTTACACAATGACATGATGATTAGATCTCATCGTCAATTCGCATGAAGCTACTTTGCCTGAGTAACGGTCACGGAGAAGATGCGATCGCCCTTCGCATTTTGCAAGCCCTGCAACAGCATCCCAGCCATCCTAAGCTAGCGGCCCTACCCATTGTGGGAGAAGGACGCGCTTACATTCAGGCAGGCATTCCGCTGATTGGGCAAGTGAGACAAATGCCTTCGGGTGGCTTCATTTATATGGATAGCAGGCAGTTAGCGCGAGACCTAAAAGGCGGGCTGCTGCAACTCACGCTGTCTCAACTTAAGGCAATCAAAGATTGGGTTAAGACAGGCGGCTCGATTTTGGCGGTTGGCGACATTGTGCCGCTGCTGTTTGCCTGGTGGAGCGGTGCCCCCTATGCCTTTGTCAGCACTGCCAAGTCAGAATATTACCTGCGCGATGAGGCAGGTTGGTTGCCGCGCCCTTCCTGGTTTGAGCAACTCGAAGGCTGGTCAGGTTCCGTTTACCTCCCCTGGGATCGCTGGCTGATGAGCCGTCGCCGCTGCAAGGCTGTTTTCCTCAGAGACAGGTTGACAGCAGAGGTTTTAAGCAAGTGGGCGATCGCCGCTCACGATCTGGGCAACCCGATGATGGACGGGCTGGAGCCTAAAGGAATTCAACTTCACGCATCCGAAGCAGACTTTGAGGCTGAGCGACCGCTAACGTTAGTTCTGTTACCTGGTTCTAGAGTGCCAGAGGCATATCAAAACTGGCAGCACATTCTACAGGCAGTACGCGGTGTGCTGACTCTATTTAGACGGCGAAAGTTGCTGTTGTTGGGAGCGATCGCCCCCAGCCTGGAACTTTTGCCGCTGCAACAGGCTCTAGAAGCTCAAGGTTGGCGACAGCAGGCTGCTGATCCTGACCTCAAGTTCGTCCAACACAGTGCGACGCTGATTTTGACTCAGTCGGCATTTGAGGATTGTTTGCACCAGGCAGATTTTGCGATCGCCATGTCAGGCACGGCCACCGAACAGTTTGTTGGCTTGGGTAAACCTGCCCTGATTCTTCCAGGTGAAGGGCCGCAGTTCACCCCTGCTTTTGCCGAGGCCCAAACTCGATTGCTTGGACCATCCGCCATTCTGGTAAAACAGCCCACTAGAGTAGCTGAGGTGATTGACTCCCTCTTACAAGATCCCGATCGCCTTCAATTAATCAATGAAAATGGTCGTCGTCGCATGGGACAACCAGGAGCAACACAGCGGATTGCTAAAGTTCTGTTGGAGCAGTTGGGGTAGGGAAGTTAGGGGTTTAGGAGCTAAGGGTTAGGGTTGGACGCTAGGGGATGAGTTTTGCAGAATGTTTTGTAGAACGCCTCTGCCAGGTAGCTTAATAGCCTAAGCATCCTTAAATTCAAGTAGTACCAAAATTGCTATATCAAGGGGATCATGCCAAATTTGGACTAATTCTTCAAAATTAACGTTATGAATATAGAAATCAGTTGGCTTTTCTAGCAATTTGCAGGAGATACAGAGATAATTTGCACAACTACTTGGGGTTAATTTGTCACCTGCCACTCGTTATTTGTGATTCACTATATTGTTTACTCCTAATGACCCTTGACCGATGATCAATGCCCCCTATCATCCATAGCTCCACCTTCTTTTAATCTTCCTGAATCGATCGTTTTTCCTTGTCAAATTCCTCTCGAAATGTGACCGCTGACTTGTGCTGAATTGAATTAATGTTGCAGGGTTGCAATTATGATGCAAGAAACTCAGGAGAATCTTTTGGAGCAATCCAGGCAGGGCGATCCGGAGGCGATCGCCGCCCTGATTGACCGCTCTCTGCAACCCAAGGGCATTCGGACTCAAGCAGAAATTGACGAAGACTGTCTGCATCTTTTTCTTGAGGCAAATCAGGCTCCACCTCAGGCACAACTGGTTCCTTTTATTCGAAATGGCTTGACTAGCTTGGGCGTTGAGTCGATTCGGATGGTGAGAATTTATGGGCGACAAAAGGGGCAACGTCAACCGATTTGGCAGGAGGCAGTTGACCTTAACCCAGCCAATGCCTTTTCTGTTGCGACGGTGCAGCAAAGGCTCTCTACTCTATATCAGCCCTCAAGCAATACCAGCGGGATGGATAGAGGGTTGGATGAGTTAGGGTTAGAGCCATCAGACAACTCCGGGAATGGCACTGTCCTGCAACAAGAGCCAATTGGAGGGGTGGTCAATGGTCACAATGGAGCAACTCTAGTTCAGCCTGGTAATGCCGATGGCTCAGAGCCCTACAGTGGTGGACATGGCGTTGGGCAGCAGATTGCGATCGCCAACAAGGTCATGCACCTGACGGACTACGGTGGGGTGATCGACACCACACAAACCGGCGGTTTACGAAACTTGAAATTGCGTCCGGTTCCTACACCTCAGCGCTATTGCCCACCTTTTCCTGAGTTGTTGGGGCGACAGGTAGAAGTTGAGGCAGCGCTCACCAATCTGCGATCTGCTACACCAGTTGAGTTTTGGGGTGAAACGGGCTTAGGAAAAACGTCGCTATTGCAGGCGATCGCCTACGTCTCGGGCTTGGCAAACACCTTTCCCGATGGCATCGTCTATCGTCATGCCTACCGACAGACCGTGCCAGATCTGCTGCAAATTTTGCTAACAGATTTTTATGAATACGAAAGCAGCCTTCCCATTAAAGCAACAGAGACAGAAATTCGGGATGCACTGCAAGACAAAAAGGCCCTGATTCTGCTGGACGATGTGCAGATATCGCGGGAGGAAGTTGAAAATCTCCTCAACGCCTCACCCAATTTGACGTTTCTGCTAACTGGTTTGGAACGCCACCTTTGGAGCGAAGGACAAGCAATTCCAATACCAGGCTTGCCGCTGGACGATGCGCTGACCCTTCTGGAACGGGGTCTGGGTCGTCCGATTGAGGCGCAGGAGCATACTCCCGCTGCAAAGATCTGCAACGTGTTGGGTGGGCATCCGCTGCGAATTCTCCAGGTTGCGTCACTGGCAAGACATCAGGCAGCTGATGTAAATCGACCGTTTGATGAGCCCCTGAATCAACTGGAGGTAGATCATCAACCCGTCGATCGACAGCCATTTGAATCATCCCCTCTAGTCGCGATCGCCCAGCAGTTGCAGGACAGCCCCTCTCCAGAAGCGATGGTGTTAAAAGCGTCTGCGAGTCTACCGCAGGCAGAGCGGCAGGCTTTGGCGGCGCTGAGTGTGCTAGGCGGTGTGCCTGCCCGTCCAGAAAATTTGGCTGCTGTGACCAGACTGCCCGATGTTGAAAATACGCTGCGATCGCTATCTAGTCGAGGGTTAGCACTAACCGATGGCAACCGCTACAGCATTGCTCCAAACTTGCTTGCCCCCCTCCAACGAGTTCCCAAGCGCGACCAGTGGATCAATCGGATATTAAGTTATTTCACCACTTGGGCGGAGCAACATGGGCAGGTGACAGAACTTGCTCAAGAAAGTAATGTGTTGCTGCGAATGATGCAGCTTGGGGTGGAAACGCAGCGCTGGTCAGAAGTGCTGCGGCTAGCAAAGGCGATTGATCCTGCTTTGACGCTGAGCGGTCTATGGGGAGCCTGGGAACAGGCATTGCAGTGGGCATTGCAGGCAGCGCAGGCATTGGGCGATTGCGCTGCCAAAGCCTGGGCAATGCATCAGCTAGGCACTCGCGCCCTGTGTCTAGAAGATTCGTTTGCAGCTCAATCCTGGTTGACGCAGGCATTAGAACAGCGTGAATCTGTGGGCGACCAGCCCGGAACGGTAGCGACGCTGCACAATCTAGGGCTGCTTTTGCCTCCCCTCACTCAGGTAGAGCCACCCATTCCAGTGCTTGAGCCGGAGCCGGAGCCAATTGCCGCACCGATACCTACGCCGACTCCCCTTCCTACGATTAGTTCAACCTCGACTCCTGCACCGCCCTGGTTAAAGTGGGCAATTTTGGCAGGTCTGTTTGCAGCTCTGGGCACGCTGTTGGCCCTGCTGTTTACCTCTAATCGCAATTCCGATCTGTGGTTGAGCCGCGATCGCCTGGATTTTGACAACCAGGAGCAAAACACCGTCAGCGCGGTGGAGACGGTGGAGTTAGAAAATCGCGATTCAGCGCCTTTACAATTTAGCCGCGTTGCCCCGACGGGGGCTGATTCTGAAGACTTTGAAGTGACTGAAAACTGCACTGCTGCCCCAATTCAGCCAGCGGCAGGCTGTACAGTTGAGGTCAGCTTTGTACCAACCGACACGGGCAACCGTCGGGCTAATTTAACTTTCTATGATGCTCAGGGCGATCGCATACAGTCCATTCCCCTACGCGGTTCCGGCGAAGAGCCAAACAATCCACTGATCAGTTTCAACCCCAACCGACTCAACTTTGAGGCACAGGACGTTGGCATTCAAACGCCAATCCAGGTGATTACATTAGAGAACGTCAGTGCAGCTCCGGTCACCTTTGAGCGTATTGAGCTGGCAGGTCCGGCACGAGCAGACTTTCAGGCTACTGAAAACTGCACTGGACTGCCAATTCAACCAGGCGTGACATGCACGATTGAGGCGAGCTTTGCCCCAACCGCAGTCAGCGATCGCGCTGCCAGTTTAGTGATTCAAAGCAATACGAGCGATCGCCCCTGGGCGGTGCCATTGCGTGGGTTTGGCAATGAATCGGCTGCCGCAGGTTCCCCTCAGCAGGGCTTTAGCGGCAGCACAACCAATCTGGGAGTAAATCCTGACAGTGTGGACTTTGGGGAACTGCGAGTCGCTGGCGCAAACGTTGCGCCTCAACGGGTAACAGAAACGATTACCCTGAATAATCCTGGTTCTGCCCCAATCGTGATGCAGGAACTTAGCCTGGGCGGGCAGAATGTAGACGATTTCCAATCTTCCACTAATTGCACCAACAATACAGTTGCGCCCAACTCAAGCTGCACTGTTGAAATTAGCTTCGCTCCTGGTGCGGCAGGCGAGCGGGTTGCCGACCTGCGGATCGTCAGCAATGCCCCAAATGGCATCGTAAGTGTGCGGTTGGGCGGCACTGGAGTTAACGCAATTCCCCGCGTGCCGCGCATTGCCCTTACTCCAGACGAACTCACCTTTGACGCGCAAGAAACTGACCCTAATGGCAAAGTCATCACCATCAGAAACGACGGTGCAATTGATTTGCGAGTTGGCAATATTGCGATCGCAGGTAACGATCCTAATTATTTTGCTCTGGCAACGCGAGATAACTCAATCAACTGCGCTAACACCGTCCTGGCTCCTGGCGAACGGTGTGATGTGGCGATCGCCTTTCGAGGCTCAGGCAGCGATCGCACTGCCGAGCTAACCGTTTCCAGCAATGCCCCCAATCGCATCCCTGGTGTTGGGTTAACTGGACGGGGCAGCGGAACCAGTAGTGGCGACAACGGCAATGCTAGCAGCGGTGCTGGCAGCGGTGGCGGCAGCGGCACTCCGCAAGCCGCGAGAATTAGCGTCACACCCGCAAACCTTACCTTTAACACCGCAAATAGCGAAGCAGTCATCTCAGTCACCAACAACGGCACTGCCGACCTGAGACTTGGCAACATTGCCATCACCGGAAACAATCCCGACTCTTTCTCCAGCGCCGAAGATAATGGCTTAATTAGCTGTTCTAATACTGTTTTAGCTCCTGGCGATCGCTGTGACATCAGCATCTTGTTCGCCGGTTCAGAGAGCGATCGCGCTGCCCAACTGACCATTCCCAGCAATGCCTCCGACCGTCCGATCGCGGTGAATCTGATCGGCGTTGGAAGTAGCTCAGGGGAAACTCCGGGCGCAACTCCAGGGGAAACTCCGAGTGAAACTCCGGGCGGAAATTCATCTTTGTCGCTCAGTTCTCCAAATCTTAATTTTGGCACTCAGCCGTTGCTCGTCACAGCTGACCAACAGGTTCTAACCTTAACAAACACAGGCTCAAATCCTTTAGAAATTGGCAATATTGCCTTTACGGGTGATCCTGATTTTTTTGCACTCTCAACTAGCTCAGGCGACACTTTGGAGTGTTCCTATCAGTCCCTTGAGCCGGGAAGCAGTTGTCAGCTTACTCTTGGCTTTACGCCTTTTGCAGCGGGCGATCGCACCGCCCAACTTACCATTCCCACCAACGCTCCCGATGGCCCCGTTAGCGTCAGCCTCAGTGGCTCTGGAGAACCTTCTGGAAATGCTGCTGTCCCAAGCTACACTCCCTACGGACGTTAATATTTCGCGAACATTTTGCTAGCCTTTCACTAGAATTCGCCTATCGATTAGTCTGCGTTGTGTCACTACCCAAATCAACCCCTCCTCCATCATGGATACTGCCCAAGATCCCTTCTGCCAAGCCAACTATTTTCTGAGAAAAGCTGCTTACGACCGCTGGCACCGACAGCAGAGCAAACAACATATATTGCGATCGCAACTTGGCTTCACTGACGTTAGCCCCTCTCGCCCCAAGGTCTGCCAGCGCTGCGAACACTATCACGGCATTGCCTACGGCTACAACCGCGCCAACCGCACTGTACTAATTTGTGGCTTTCACCCCTTCGGCTGGCAAGGAGACGTCTGCCCCGACTGGAGTGAACTCAAAGATTGAACACCAAAATGGTGAACTATTCGATGTCCGATACAGACAATTCGGGATTGAGCATCAGACAGTTGCTCAAACAACAGTTGCTTAAATAAAGCGTTAGTTGCAGTTAGGATGTCATCTGAAAGCTCAAAAGTTCCACTTTCAACATCAACCGCCACAATCCTGCCATAAATACCTTCCTCAACTTGTGAGCAAGCACAAGACTCATAGATCTCATCACCTCATCGAGCGAATTCTTCCTTGCTACAACGAGGTCGTCGAACCCCCAAAAGCCTGATCTCACCTCAACTTAACAAGTTGTTAGACAGCTTGCTTGTTCACAAACATTTCTACTTTAATGAGGCTGTGCATTTGTGTTAAGTACAGATGTTCCTGCCATAATTAAGTTGATTTTAGTATGTGCTCTCTCTACTGACCAATAGATTCGGATGGTAAAGCTGAAGCCTGATCCAATAGCAGCGTCTGACCTAATTGAGTACCTGGATACCATTCGGACTTTTCATTCGAGATCAAAACTTTAAGAGAATTGATCAAGCTAGGTTTTACTTGCGAACATGGAGGTACTTATGAAGATCCTGCTACACAGATACCTCGTGAATATGATATTCGTGCAACTCGTCAGATAGAGGAAAAACTCCTGCGTCTTGCGGTTGAATGTAAAAATCTCCGCCCTAATTTTCCGATCCTGATTTCATGCTTACCTCGACGATCTGAAGAAGCATTTCATGAATTGTCGATTTCTGTTAAGCCACAGACTGAAATTCAGACTAAGTTCGGAACAACGCAACGTTTGACACCTAAAACAGCTGCCATGATTTCTTATGCTCAAACCTATCGATTGAAAAACACTGATTCTCTTTATCCTGCTGGTGCATTTGTTGGTAAATCATGTGATCAGGTTGGCAGATTAAAGAACGATGCTGACATCTTTTCTGGTGATTCAGGTATTTACAACAAGTGGTCACAAGCATTGAGTTCTGCCCATGACTTAATATCTCTAATATTTTCTGATGGAAAGCGCATTGGTCAGCAGGCGGCTTCATTGGTTTTCCCCTTAGTTGTTGTCCCTAACAACCGGTTGTGGTGCGTAAAATATGACGTGAATGGAAACCGTATTTCAGATCCAGAGTTGGTAAATCAATGCCCATTCTTTGTAAATCGAAAGTACCTCTATCAATCATCATCTGGTGAAAAAGAGTTCGTTATTTCTCATCTTGAGTTTGTCACCTTAGATGGTCTTCTAGAATTTGCAAGTCATCTTTGTAGTAGGGACGCTAAGAAGCTATTTTCAAAAAATACTTAACACTAAATTTTCTGCCAAAGAGATTCTTGAACACATCATATGTTGACTTTTCACCGTGTCTAACAACTCTAGTGCAGCAGATTTACCAAAGCCCCTAGTGATGCTGCGAAGGTGTCGGCAACCGATGATCGAGCGAATGCAGCAAAACCCAATTCCAACGAATACCCCCGATTCCCATGAGATACGTTGCATGAACTAGGAATTGCCAACCGCAGATGCTACGCAGTCCGAGCGATCGCCCCTGCCAACTGCCCTAAAACATTAACAGCTTGCTCCACTTCGCGTGACCAGGGATAGCCGCAGTTCAACCGAATGCAGTTTTGGTATCTTTGTGTAGTTGAGAAAATTGGTCCAGGGACGATGCTAATGTTCTGCTGCATCGCCTGTCGGTATAGCTCCAGGGAATCGACGGTTTCAGGTAGCTCCACCCACAGCAAAAAGCCGCCTTGGGGTCGGGTAATCTTAGTCCCTTTTGGGAAGAACTGGCTGACTGCCTGACTCATTCGCTGTACCTGAATTGCATAAGCCTGACGCAGTTGCCGCAGGTGGTGGTCGTAGCTGCCGCTTTGAAGGAATTCGGCGATCGCCAATTGCAGCAAAACTGGATTTGAAAGCGTGTTGGCATATTTCAGCCGCTCAACCTGAGGTTGAAATCGTCCTGCCGCTGTCCAACCCAGACGATATCCAGGAGCTAACACCTTAGAAAAAGAAGAACACAGCAGCACCATTCCTTCTCGATCAAAGGCCTTAGCAGGCTTGGGGCGATTGGCATCAAAATAAAGATCCCCAGAAACATCATCCTCAATCAGCGGAATCTGTGCCTGAGCCAGCATTTCAACCAATTGCTGCTTGTTTTCCTCCGGCATACAGCTTCCCAATGGATTACTGAAGGTTGGGGTCAGGAGACAGGCTTTTACCGGATGAGTGCGAATGGCAGCGTCCAGCGCTTCCAGGCTAACGCCATCTCTAGGATGGGTGGGAATTTCCAAGGCCTTCATTCCCAAGCTTTCCAAAATTTGTAGAAATCCGTAAAAAACAGGCGACTCCACCACGATCACGTCCCCTGGCTTTGCTACCGCTTTGAGGCAAAGATTGAGCGATTCCATACAGCCGCAAGTGGTGACAATTTCTTCAGCGGTAAGGCTACCTCCCCAAGTGAGCGATCGCCGCGCAATCCGTCGCCGCACATGCTCGTTTCCGGGCGGCAGATCATAAACATTGCTGTTGACATCCGCATGACGAGCAATTTTTGCCAAAACGCGATTCAGCTTCAGCGTGGGTAACAAGGCAGGACTGTTTACCGATGCCCCCAACGGAAACATTTCTGGGTTTCGTGCCGCAGCCAAAATTTCAGAAACCAGTGAGCCAACTCCAACAGGTGTGGCGATCGCCTCGGGCGCAGAAATTGATGGCTCCGGCGGCAAATCCTGCTGTTGGGACCGCACATAATAGCCCGATTGGGGACGAGCTTCTACTAAGCCCTCACTCTCCAGCAACCGATAGGCTTCTAGCACCGTCGTCACACTAACGCCAAGCTGAGAACGAAGCTGGCGCACCGAAGGAATGCGATCGCCCGTCTGTAAGGTGCCTTGCTGAATCAATCGAGCAACCTTATCGGCAACCTGTTCATAAAGCGGACTCGACTTAAGCGATTTGCTCTCATTCATGCAGCCATCTTGCCCGAAGTAGGAGCCAATAGACAGACACAATTTCCGTTACAACTAACAGTACAGTTAATCTCAAAATAAAACTGTTAGGGTACAAATCCGATTAACTGCATCTGTTTGTGGCGTGAAGGCTAGCTTAGAATTTGGTTGAGTCTTGTTTCTACAGATTCTTCTCCATTCTGGGCTAGCCAATGCCAACCGTACAGACTTACACATCTGAATATCGTGACCAGGTAATTAACTTAATTCGACATGTTCAGCAAGATGAATTTGCAGCACCGATCAAAATTGAGAACCAGCCCGACCTGCTCAAAATTCCTCAGTTTTATCAAGTTAAAAAGGGAAACTTTTGGATTGCTACTGAACAAGAAAGAGTAGTAGGTACGATCGCCTTAATTGATATCGGTAATAGTCAAGCTGCGATCCGAAAGATGTTTGTTGATCAAAACTATCGAGGCAAGCATATTGGGGTTGGTCAACAGCTTCTCAACACTTTATTAGATTGGGCTGAAATCCACTCTATCTCAGAACTTTATCTGGGCACGATTGAGGTCTTTAAAGCTGCCCATCGCTTTTACGAAAAGAATGGTTTTCTACAGATCAACCAAGCTGAATTGCCTTCTACATTTCCCGTCATGCAAGCAGATACTCGATTCTACAAGTACGTTCTTTCAACCCTAAACGGTTAGGAGATGTCCTTGATGCAGTCAACCAGTGGTATTCAAGTTGAAATTAAAGGATATACTCCCGGCACGATTGGTCGCATTACCGAACTTCATGCCATTTACTACAGCCAAAATTGGGGCTTAGACGTAAAGTTTGAAGCCGAAATCGCGACTCAGCTATCAGAATTTTTGCTTCGCTTTGAGCCATCTCACGATGGCATTTGGACAGCAAATTTGAATGGGGAGGTTGTGGGGGCGATCGCCATTGACGGCAGTAAAGCCAAATCTAAAGGTGCCCGATTAAGATGGTTTATTCTTTCACCCGAATATCAGGGTTATGGGATCGGTCAACTGCTGTTAGAGAAGGCGATCGTTTTTTGTAAACAGGCTCAGCTCAATCAAATTTATCTTTGGACTTTCTCAGGATTAACTGCCGCTCGACACCTCTATGAAAAGTTTGGGTTCGTCGTTGACGAAGAATACACAGACAATGCTTGGGGCAACTCAGTAACTCACCAGAAATTGAACCTAAAGCTTTAGGATGAGGAGCATTTTTCACCCTTTAAACTCTCTCTAAACCGTCAATCTAATCTGGCTCTGGCAAGAAATCAGGATTGATCGTTTGTTCAACTGTATAAGGACAAACTTCTGGAAAAATTTGTTCTCCCAGCTGAGTTTCCCGAATTGCTAAAGCTAAGCCTAACTCATAAGCAGCAAAGAAAATTTCAGCCAGATAAGATTTCAAACTAGGACTATCTTTCAAAAGCAGCTTAATCTGAATCCTCTGTTCACGAATTGTTCCTAGCCAGCTATTGTTGCGTTTTTCAGATTGGAATTGCCACTTCAACAGATGTCCCAATAGAATACCTAATCGATTTCTTAACTCTTGGCGCTCTTTTCTGCCCAAAGTTTCAATTTCTTCAATCAAGTTTGCTGCATCTAATTGTTCCCATTGATGCGCTTTGAGCAAACCAATCTGCTCCTGCGTCCAGGCATAGAAATCTATTTCATATAGGTGAAGGGTATCCATCTGTTTTACCTTTGACAAAGCGAATGCTAAACGCAGGAGCGTTTCTAGGAAACGCTCCTACGCAAATGGGCTATAGTTCTGTGCCAACCGCAGGGCCGTTATCTGAGTCGATAATAATCAGCTCTTGCGGTAGTCCTAGCTCACCGGGTGGACGAATAATATTGGAACGAATTGAATCCTCGTCAAAGACAGTTTGGTTAATGTTGTTTTCTAGAGTGTTGAGGCGCTCGCCATCATATTCAAATTCTTCAGGCTCTTGTTCGGGGAGTAGAAGCTGAGATGCATTACCTTGAGGAACACCAACTGACTCAGTTTCCAGAGTGTTAGCCCAGGCAGAAGTGGCTCCAACAACGCTCAGAAGTGTTACCGCAGTTAGAAGAATGAGTTTCATAGTTTGCCCTCTCGTCTTGTCTCAATAGCGAACTCGATCAAGCTACTTCAAAACCGAAAACGGGCGCTGCCCATTACACCAGCTACCTCAAGAGTAGCCCACAACCCCCAAAGGATTGCTATATGATCAAATTTTAGGCAGGAAAACCTGGAGGAATTCTGACAGCTTACACACGCCCTCTAGCTCGTCTCATCGAGCAGTTTCAGCGATTACCTGGTGTTGGTCCCAAAACAGCCCAGCGTCTCGCGCTGCACATCCTCAAGCGCCCTGAAGAAGAGGTCAAAGCGCTGGCTCAAGCCCTGATGGAAGCTAAGCAGCAAGTTGGCTTCTGTTCTGTATGCTTTCACCTATCTGCTGAACCTGTCTGCGAAATCTGTAGCGCTCCAAACCGCGATCACAACACTATTTGCGTGGTTGCCGATTCCAGAGATGTGATTGCCTTAGAGCGAACCCGTGAATACAAGGGAAAATATCACGTCCTGGGCGGATTGATCTCACCTATAGACGGCATCGGTCCGGACCAACTTCACATCACACAGCTTGTGCGAAGGGTCAGTCAGCAGAGCATTAAAGAAGTGATTTTGGCAATTAGCCCCAGCGTTGAAGGCGAAACAACCACCCTTTATGTTGGGCAGTTGCTTAAACCCTTTACGCGAGTCACCCGAATTGCATTCGGCTTGCCCATGGGCGGCGATTTGGAATATGCCGATGAAGTAACTCTGGCACGCGCTCTGGAAGGCAGGCGAGACTTAGATTAGGAACTGTTGGGCTACTTCAGCTTTTGCTTAATAAACGTTAGAAGCTGACCCATTTGTTTCTTCAGCGTATCGATTTCACCCTGCATCTTGGCGATTTTTTGGTTGAGTGCCTCCACTTCGGCTGAGCTAACGCTGGCGGCAGTGCCAGCGTTAGCTCCGACACCAGCTACAGGTTGAGGGCGGCGAGGCAGGCGGGCCTTTGCCATCGCTGCCTTGATCGCCTCAATCAGCTGCTTTTGCTCAAACGGCTTCTCAATAAATTCAAAAAACTCAAAGGGTTCTGAAATCTTTTCGGTGACCTCTTCTCGCCGACCAGACATCATCACGAGAGGAATGCTTTGCAAATCAGTCTGCCCTTGAATTTGCTGGAAAACTTCCCAACCGCTCATGCGGGGCAGTAGGAAATCCAACATAATCAAGTTGGGGCGTTCTTGCCGAATCGCATCAAGTCCTTCAATCCCATCTTTGGCTTCCAGGACTTGGAAGTTACCTTTGGGCAACATGTCCCTTACCATGTTGCGGATAACTCTGCTGTCATCAATGACTAGGATTTTGTGACTTGCCACAATGGACTCCTTTGGTGTGACTCGAAGGAACAAACGAAGGGTGTATTTTGTCGAACTACCTGCTCTGTAGGGACATGAAACCGACCCATAACAAAAGCTTGAGAACGCTTAGGAAAAATAGACTATGCCTTGCATCATCTGCTATGCAACGTCTATTGTGTCATGGACTAGTGTAGCCTCTGATCTACGGAATAGCTTGCATTTTAGCCAGACATCGCTGTTTGCGGCAAAACAATTTTCTAACTATTCGCTAAGTTGAGGCGTTTAGTTGAATCTTCTGGCAAGTCTTTACTCTCCAGAATCAGGATTTAACTGCATCACCCCTACTTCATTTAGCTATCCCAAATCTTATCGTCCTCTACACAAAAAAGTCTTTGCGGATTTGACACTCCTCCATAGCGCCAACAGAGCCGTTTTACCGGGAGGAGACGATAGAATCGGTAGCATATTGGCTCTGCCGGGTAGTGATGGGATTGGGAGAATATGCCTTTAGACGTGGATCAAACCTCAAATCGAGTTGCGGAGGAGGACGTAGAAGTAGGAGTAAGGCGATCGCCCTCTCCTTTGCCAACTTGGCTGCGTCGCCCCATCGGTAAAGCCAGCGAAATCTCCACGGTGCAGCAGATTATTAAGCAGCGGCAAATTCACACAATCTGTGAAGAAGGGCGTTGCCCCAATCGAGGCGAATGCTATGCCCAAAAAACGGCCACCTTTTTGCTGATGGGTCCGACCTGTACCCGTGCCTGTGGCTTTTGTCAGGTCGATAAGGGCCATGCTCCAATGCCGCTAGACCCAGAGGAACCTCAAAAAATCGCTGAGTCAGTCCGACTGTTGGGGCTGCGCTACGTGGTGCTGACTTCAGTAGCACGGGATGATCTGCCTGATCAGGGAGCGGGATGGTTTGCCCAAACGATGGAAGCCGTCCGCCAAGTCAATTTTGGAACCCAGATTGAAGTGTTGACTCCCGATTTTTGGGGTGGCACAGAGGGAGATATCGCTCAGCGACAGCGCATTGCTACAGTTGTACAGGCTGAGCCTGCTTGCTACAACCACAATGTGGAAACGGTGCGCCGCCTTCAAGGTCCGGTGCGTCGAGGGGCAAAGTATGAGCGATCGCTTCAAGTGCTGCAAATCGTCAAAGAACTTGAGCCATCGATTCCCACGAAATCTGGACTGATGTTGGGGCATGGGGAAACGAAAGCTGAGTTAGTTGAAGCGATGCAGGACTTGAGAGCGGTAGGCTGCGATCGCCTCACTCTAGGACAATACATGCGCCCATCGCTAGCACATTTGCCAGTACAGAAATATTGGACACCAGAAGAATTTGAGGAATTGGGGGCGATTGCCCGTGATCTGGGATTTGCTCACGTTCGTTCTGGCCCACTCGTCCGTAGCTCATACCACGCAGGAGAGAGCGAGTAGCACTTAGGTCGCAGGTGAAGCCAAATTAGCCATAACCGCAGAATTAATATTGAGTTCTGTCAATTGGGTGCTGTGCTTTGTCATCCGACAGTTAATAATTAATTTAGGTTTGAGTTCACATGTAAAGTTACTCATAAGGAATTGATTCCCATGACTTCTAAACAAGCAAGACTGAAAGAAAACGTTGCTACTTCAGGGAACCCTCCCTACCCCTATCGCACGCTTTGGGCAATTATTCTGCTGGCGGGCAATTTCTTGGTTGCAGCCTTCTACTTTGGCATTCTTAAGTAATTTCTACGCAAGCAGCTTGCTCTAGCCAAGCTGACAAATACAAAATCTTTGGCTGTGAGTTGAGGGCTGTGGATTCAATCCAAGGTCTTCAACTTACAGCCATTATTTTTGTTGGTGGCGGCTGTCCATTCCAAGCTCTGCTGCAAAGTTTGAATTCAGACAGAATATCGTCGCTGACGGGCGCTATTCTCAGTTTGGCTGTTATCAGGTTATGGACTAAAGTAATCAAATTGTGCCTCGGAACAGCCCTTGAGGGCGAATCAGCAAAACCAGAATCATGATAAATAAGGCAACCCCCAGCTTGTATTCTGTAGGGAGCCAGTAGGTGCCAACTTCCTGGGCAATGCCAATGACGAAAGCTCCGGCGATCGCCCCATAAGGATTGCCGATTCCGCCTAAAATCACCGAGGCAAACATCGGCAGAATTAAGAACCAGCCCATATTTGGGCGCACTGCCGTAATCAGCCCGTACATACCGCCCCCTAATGCCGTTAGCCCCGCAGCGATCACCCATGTCCAGATGACGACCTGATCGACGTTAATGCCGGAGACACGCGCCAAGTCAATATTATCTGCGACTGCCCGCATTGCCTTACCGATCTTGGTGTTTTGCAGCAGGTAATGAAGTCCTAAAATTGCCAGGATAGCAAGCGCCACAACCACAATTCGGTAGTAGGCAATCTTGATGCCAAAGATATCAAGCGCAGTGGCGACGGGCAGGTTATAAGCCTGGTTGTCTCCTCCCCAAAATAGGATGATGCCGTTGCGGATAAATAAAGCTAAACCGATTGAAATAATGATCAGCGTGGTGGAGGTAGCCCGGCGATCGCGCATGGGCGACCACAGTAGCTTTTCGCTAACAAGGGCTGCTCCTACTGTTGCTACCGCTCCAACAATCATCGAGAGCCAAATATTAGCTCCGTTAGCGTTGATCAATAGGGTCAGGTAAGCTCCGAGCGTCATCAAATCGCCATGAGCAAAGTTTGCGAGTCGCAAAATTCCGTAGGTTAACGTCAGCCCGACTGCGGCCAGAGCAATAATGCTGCCAGTCGCAATCCCGTTTACCAACAGTTGAATGAGTTGTTGATCCATACCTACCTTATGTGACCCCTGAGCAACAGTTTATTTGATCTGCCATTCCTGGAAACAATTGTCTAAGAACAATTCCAGTTCGAAAGTTCAAACTGCACCAAATTTCAGATTGTATACCCAAAAGCAAAGAATTAGCCGTCAGAGATTGTAATGCAGTTCGCATCAATGATAGTCAAGTTTCTTTCAGATAAAACTGAGCATTGATCTTGCAACCTCTGCAAAACAGGCTTTTCTCCTCGTTCAAGCCAAGCAATTGCCTCAAGCACAACTGGCTGAAAAGAACTATGGATTAACCACTTTTTCTCTTTAAGAAACTCGGACTGAAAAGAGGTGTTTTCTACTACAAAGAAATCAATCCCATAGGATTGAATCACTTCCTCAACTTCCTCAGAATCAGAACTGTATAGCGCATAGATAGTATCAATAGTGTGTTGCTTAAATTGATTGTAATAGCTTGGATGATAGGCAAATGCAAATTCTTCTCCAGCTAAAATCGAACGCTGGGAAAATGCAGGAAAAGAATTGGCTTCCTTAGCTAAAGAAGCAATGAGTGTATCTTTTGGTTGTTTGGCAAAGAAATCATAGATTTCTGGATAACGCCCAACTACCCACTGTTGACGATTTAAGGCAACAGCAGGCAAAGCGAAGGTAACTAAACACAGGATAAATAGCGTTCCTATCATCCCTATTGCAGCATAATGTTTAACCTTATATCTTGGTTTAGCAAAGGAACGAATGGAAGCGATTTGACCTGATGCGTTTACCGCTCTATTTTGCTGTAACCAACGCCAACTTGCATGAAACAAAATTGTAAAAGCGATCGCAGCCGCTATTGGCATCACAAACCGTAAACTGTGATAAGTATATCGACTGGGAAAATACAGTTTCAACAACACTAGATGAGCTAGAAGAAACACTCCCAAGGAAGCAAATAATATTTGCCATAAAATACGAATTTCTCTCGTAACGCTCCTAACCAGTGACAATTGAGATTTTAGTATTATTGGCAAACTTAAACTAATCCAGTTGACGTAAGGCATGTCAGGAGCTCGTAAACCGCTAGAACCTGACAATATAAATGAAAGAGGATCAACACCAAAATACTTACTTCTCCCTTCTGAACCAAATTCAGGCATTGCTTTCATCTGTGAAGCTGTTACAACTTCCCCAAACCCTGAAAAACTCTGCGTAAATGGAAGTACGACAAGAGCAGCAACTCCTAAACCGAGTAACCAAACGATGTAATGATGCTTCTCCTGAGTTAGGCGAGGTAATCCGTTTTGCCAATTGATTAAACGAACAGTGAGAATCGTAATTTCTACAAGCAGAAGTTGTGGAAAAAATAGTCCCTGGAGAGCAATTGTGATTAAGCAAGGAACTAGCGATCGCCGCAACAGATAATATAAGAAAGCAGCAAAAAGGGGATATACAAAAGCTCGGGGGGTTGCCGAAGCAATATCATCCTTTAACCAAAAAGTTTGATTGAGCAGTAAAACGGCTAGAAAAGCACCTGCCGGAATTGGCAAGAGACGTAGATAAGCTTTGAAGATGTAAGCAGAAGTGATTAGTGCCAATATTACAGGTAGAATCTTAGCTAACAGGAGCGGCTCAATTCCTAGCTTTGCCACCATCCAATAGAGCGATCGAAATCCAGCAGGAGCAAGGGTTTGAAAGTAATCTGCAATTAAGTCATTCGGAAAAAGTTGAGGATCGATATACCGCTGTAACCAAACAACGTGATGCCTAGCATCATCTTGCACAACATTTTCGGCACTGAACGCGCGCTGAAGAGATATTAATCCAAAGTGGAGCGGAATCATTAAACTTAGACACAACCAAATAAATTCATGGTGTTTATTTGGTTGTCCTGATGATGCCTTAAGTTTTAGGAGGTTTTTAATACGCATAAAGGAACAAGTTGATTTGCCAACTAAATTGGCTACAAGAATTTGATTGTCTTGTCAAAAAATTGTTATGGAGAAGCTTCGTTGCTAAAGATAGGAGCTAATTCTTGTTGGTAGGTTGTCCACGCATTTAGAGCTGTCCGATTAGAATTTGCTCCATTTTGCAGAAGAACAACACTATCTTCAAAACCAATCAGGCCGTACTGACGCTCTATGAGGGTATTGGTAGCATCAATCATTGACTTGAGACTTTCGCGGTAGCTCTCAAACGCCGGTTCATACTGTTGCAGATACCAAAGATCGGCGATCGCATACTCTACCGATACACTCTCGTCCAAATCATTTCGCAATTGGAAGCTGGGAAACCGCAGTGCCTCTCGCCGACTCGACAAATGAGAAACGATTTGATCTGTGGCGGTTACACTAGCATCACTTGGAATTTGGGCAAGGAGCGATCGAACTGCCTGACTATGCTGCCATTGTTGTGGCGGAGACACATAAACCCAAGGTTGGAAAGAATCTGGAATTGCCCAAGACAGTGCATGGCTGGGATTTGCTGTCAAAGTGAAGAATAGCGAGAGCCCAATACAGGCAGTCCAGAAGAACCGAAACTGACGAGTGAAGCGATCGGGATGCTTTGCCCACCAGAGAATAGTTCCGTAAAACAATCCTGGAACCAAAGACATCGCATAGCGCCAGTGTGGAGATAGAGCGGTGACTTCTGCCTTTAGTAGCAAAATTTTGAGCAGTGGAAATCCAGCTAATGCCCAAGCTTCAGGAGCAACTAACGGCACAAAAGCGAGTGGCACCCAATGCCCTAACAAATAACTGATCGTCTTCCCCACGGGTGTCACAATTTCAACAATCAATTGTCCAGGGTTACGAGCGATCGCCCATAGCACGTCTAGTGTTGAGGCTTCTTCATTGTCAACGAATTGCCCAAACTGTTCCACCATGAACCGCTGAGAAATGTCTTGAGAAAACAGCGGCATGATTAAGTTGGTGACAAGGAGGATGTAAGCCAAGCTCAACAGACACAACCCGACCCCAATACGGGGATAGCGACGGCTGATCACTAGGTAAAACCCAATGCTGAACAAAATTATGCCGCTGTCTTCCCGAACCAGTAGAAGCAAGATTGCCAGAATTCCAACTATCCACCACCTGCGTTTTTCTAATGCCAGGAGTAATCCAAAACCATAAAGTGGGATCTGACAAATGTCGTGAAAATTAGCAACAGTGGGACCAATGACAGCGATCGCACCAAAATAACTCACCACTATCAAACTCGATAGCTGAGGCGAGTGGTAGTGTCGCGCCAACGCATACAGTACAAATCCTGCTGCTGTAACTAGCGTCACTTGTAAAATGGACAACCCAGCAGGTGATTGAAACAAAGCATAGAAAGGTAGCCACAGCAGCAGGGCAGGCGTAAAATGCTGTCCTAGACGACGATAAGACACATCTGGAATGTCGCCCTGCATGACGCTTGCCGACTCAGTAGACGATAAGGAACTTTCAAACAGCCGACTGTGCAAACTATTCCAAAAAACTTGGTTGAAGATTCCTTGATCAAAGGAAACGTAAGTTAAGGAAAAATTGTAGTATCTGTGCAACACCAAGATGCAGCATACTCCCCAGAAAAGGATAGCAACGCCGATCACGAACTGGAGTTGAGGCGACTTAAAAGCTTTTTGCCAGATCATTACCGAGAAAAAGTCATGGACGGGGGAGTAAGCATTAGTGCGATTTAGCTTACCATTCCTCTGAATCTAGTGTCAGCAATTTTCGGATGGGTAAGCCATAGCGTTTGCCCATTCACCGTTTGCCCTGAATGTAAGGAATGCCCAGTGCGGTTGGAGTTTGGTCACGGATGCGGCGACTCACCAATACCAGCAGCGTTAGCAGGTAGGGGAGCATCAACAGAGATTCGTAGGGCAGAGTTTCCGATCCTAATGCTTGAATTCGAAATTGGATTGCGTCGGCAATTCCGAATAGCAGTGCGCCGAATAGTGCCAGTCCGGGTTGCCAACGGGAGAAAAACACGAGGGCGATCGCAATCCAACCTCGCCCAGCCGTCACTCCTTCAATAAATAAATTGAGCTGTACCACCGTCAACACAGCCCCACCAAACCCAGCCAGGGCAGAACCTGCTAGGGTGCAAAGATAGCGAATAGTGGTGACACTTAGCCCAGAAGTGTCTACAACGGCTGGATGTTCTCCGGTTGCGCGAATCTGAAGCCCCCAGCGGGTGCGGTACAGCAAAAACCAGCAGAGCATCACGAGCAGCGCACTCAAATAAACCACCAGGCTATGGTTAAACAGCACATCACCTACTACTGGAATTTTGGAGAGTCCTGGAATCGGCAGGGAAGTTAGCCCAGTAACGCGAGCTTTGCCCAAAGCAGGATACTCTCGGTAGAAATAAGTCGTCAGGCTTTGCCCCAGGAGAACCAGTGTAATTCCGGCGATGACCTGATCGGTGCGGCAGGTAATTGAGAGAATTGCCATCACCAACCCCATCAACATTCCAGCTAGCAGTCCTGCCAGCAATCCCGGCCAAACGGACAGTTCAATCAATCCTGTTGTCTGTTGCAGCGCATAGGTAGTCGCAAATCCAGCTAATCCACCAACCAGCATTACGCCCTCCAATCCCAGGTTCATCACACCGGATAGCTGGGTAATGATTTCGCCTAAAACAGCCAGCAGCACGGGCACGGCAAGCCGAATCCCGGCGGTGAGAATGGCAATCAGGAAGGTAGTGGTTAAGATTTGATCCCAGGGCATAAGCAAAGAAGGAATGGGTTAAGCAGTTGGTTCTCGTTGGGCGATCGCCTGTCCAGCCAGCACACCCAGCACCAGTAGCGCCTGTAGTACGCCAGCAACCGCCGCTGGAATTTGCAGAGACACATTTAAGCCCTGTGCACCGACCTCCAGAGCTGAAAACAGCACGGCTGCAACTAATATGCCAACAGGATGCAGTTGCCCCAACAGCGCCACTAAAATGCCGGTGAAGCCGTAGCCATCAGAAATGCTGGGCTTTAGACGGGTGTAGGTGGCGCTGACCTCGATCACACCTGCCAACCCTGCCAAAGTGCCGCTGATCAGTAAAGCGGTCAGAATGCTTCGTCCGGTTTTGATGCCGACCCATTCTGCGACGCTGAGCTTTGCGCCCACTGCCTGCAGCCGAAAGCCAAGTGTAGTACGCCACAGCAGCACATAGGCTAGACCGACCAGGATCAACGCCAGCAAAACGCCGATGTGAAGCCGACTATCTCCCAGGCGGGGCAAACGTGCTGCCGCCACAAATTTGGCAGATTCGGGCAAGAAGCCGTTGGGGTCGCGCAATGGAACTCGTGCAGCATACTGCACCAACAGAATGCCAATGTAGTTCAGCATTAGAGTGCAGATGATCAGGTTGACTCCTCGCTTCAAATGCAGCAACCCAGCCAAGCCGCTCCACAATAAACCGCCCAGTCCACCTGCAATCAGCATTAGAGGAATCAGCAAAATAGCGGGTAGCGTTGGAAATGTGAGAGCAACCCAGCCACCCAGCAAGGCTCCAATGTGATACTGGCCTTCTGCCCCAATGTTCCAAACCCGTGCTTTGAAGGCGATCGCCAACCCCAGCGCGATGATCAAAATAGGCGTAGTTTTGAGCAACGTCTCAGTCAGTTGACGCGATCCTCCAAATGCACCAAGGAGCAATTTCTGGTAGGCTTGTAGCGGGTTGGCTCCACTAAGCACCAGCAAAATGCTGCTGAATAATAGGGCGATAAGAATTCCCAGCACTGGAGCTAAAGGTTTCAACCTTTGCAGCGAGAATTGTTTGATCGGGTTAGATGCAACAGAATTAGAAGTCATGAAGTTTGGAGCGATCGCTTCTCACTCATCATGGGGTCATCCGTAACTTGAGTCTTGCCTGCCATCAGTAGCCCCAGATGATTGACATCTGCTGTCGCTGCGTCTATCAAACCGACAATCTGACCTTCATAGAGAACGGCGATGCGATCGCACAGGCGCAAGATTTCATCCAGTTCTGTTGAAATCAGCAAAATTGCTGCTCCTGCATCTCGCCGAGCCATCAGTTGAGCATGAACATATTCCATCGCTCCTACATCTAGCCCTCGTGTCGGTTGAGCCGCGAGAATAATTGGATGGTTGCGACATAGCTCACGAGCAATAATCACCTTTTGAGCATTGCCACCAGACAAGGTGCCGCTCGGCGTGTAAACCGAAGGAGTCCGAATCAGGTATTGCTGCACCAGGGCGATCGCCTGTTTCACCATTTGCGCTGGACGCAGAAATCCTTTCTGGCTGAAGGGGAAACGATCGATATCGCGCAGCAGCAGATTTTCTGTCACCGAAAACTCAGAGATCAAGCCCATGCTGTAGCGATCGGAGGGAATATGAGCCAGGGTGCCGTTACAGTGAATTTGTCCTTGAGTGAGCGATCGCAGCCCAATAATTGCCTCTTCCAATTCCTGTTGCCCGTTACCATCAACCCCAGCAATGCCAACAATTTCGCCTGGATAAACTTGAAGATTAACATTCTGGAGAACCGGCAAGCGGTGATGCCCTACCGCAGAAACTTGCTCCAGAGACAGCAGGGGAGAACGATCCACAACTTCCACAACGACCCGATTTGGACGGTCTAGATTCACCTCTCTCCCCACCATTAGCTCAGTCAAATGATGAGCATCACAGTCAGCAACCTCGACAGAGCCAACTCGCTGACCGTCTCGCAACACAGTGACGCGATCGCACAATGACAACACTTCATTTAGCTTGTGGCTAATAAAAATAATTGCAGTTCCCTGAGCCGCCAATCCTCGCAGAATGGTCATTAACCCTTCAGTTTCTTGCGGGGTCAAGACTGCCGTCGGCTCATCTAGAATGAGGACATCAACTTGGCGATCGAGCGCCTTGAGAATTTCTACCCGCTGTCGTTCTCCAACTGACAGTTGCCAAACAGGTGCTGCCGGATCAATTCCTAAGCCATAGTGAGCCGAAAGCATCCTGAGCCGCTGATGGAGTAAGCGTGAATCGTCTTGCCACCCTCGCCCCCTTTGCCCTAATGCAATATTCTCAGCAACAGTGAACCGCTCCACTAGCATAAAGTGCTGATGCACCATGCCAATGCCAGCGGCGATCGCGTCTGCTGGACGCTGAAAGCGCATAGGCTGACCCCGCAGCCAAATCCCCCCCTCATCTGGCTCATACAGCCCACAAAGGATGTTCATCAGCGTGGTTTTTCCCGCCCCATTCTCACCCAGCAGCGCGTGAATTTCCCCTGATTGCACCACAAAATCAACCTGCTGATTCGCCGTCACGCCCGGAAACCGTTTAGTGATGCCCCGCATATCAACCGCGGGTAGAAGGGTAGATTGTGATGGTGGATGATCCATGAATGCAATTCAGAGAACCGAATAGACTCGTGTAAACACAATGGTATGGGATTAAATGGTGTGGGATTAAGAGAATATTTGGCGATCGCTTGACCTATCCACTTAACTCATCCAGGAGCGAACAATCGTCGCCCTGACTCGGAATTCCTAATTTGGCACAAACGGCACTTCTAATTCGCCTGCTGCAATTTGTTCCTTCGTCTCTTCCACAGATTTCAGTACCCCCTCACCGACCTCATCCTGGAAATCAGTCGGCACCTCAACTTGAATAACCCCTTCTGGAATTGCCAACTTGTAGAACTGATCGGCAAAGGTATCAGCCGCCGTATCGTCCAGCATTTGCTGAAACAATGGCTCCATATTCCAAATCAGGTTAGATGCCACTACTTCTGGGCCCAGGGACGACATATCGCCAACATAGCCAGTAGCGTATCCACCCGCTTCTTTTGCCGCTTCGATCTGGCCCAAC
Source organism: Leptolyngbya sp. FACHB-541 (assembly GCF_014695875.1). Classification (NCBI taxonomy): domain Bacteria; kingdom Bacillati; phylum Cyanobacteriota; class Cyanophyceae; order Leptolyngbyales; family Leptolyngbyaceae; genus Leptolyngbya; species Leptolyngbya sp. FACHB-541. The sequence goes on from NZ_JACJPC010000027.1 coordinate 174,020, forward strand.
GTGGGCCCTTGACCACAGCCAATCCAGAAATCCACTCCGGTTTCTGCTTGAGATAGTGCCGCTTCCTTAGCTTTAGCAACGTCATACCAATCGCCTACCGCCGCACTGGTTAATGTTGCATCAGGACGCACCTGCTGCGCACCAGCCAGCATTGCCTCTCCCATTGCATGACAAACGGGGATGTCGTAGCCATATAGAGCACCTAATTTTCCTGTTTCGCTTAGCTCAGCAGCCACTAATCCAATCAGGTATGCGCCTTGATAAAAGGGTTGGTCGTAGTCCGCCACGTTTTCTGCTGTTTCACCAATGCCACCTGCCCAGGCAAAATTCACCTCTGGGAATTCTTCTGCCACTTCGAATACGGCATCTTGGTAGCTAAAGGAATGCGCCACAACCAGGTCATATCCTTCCTCTGCGTACTGGCGCAAAACGGCAGCGACATTTGCTGGATCAACCGCTTCTGACACTGCCACTTCAACCCCCTGTTCTTCTAGCCTTTGACCCGCTTCAAAAGCCGCCTGATCCCAGGATTGGTCAGTCGAGGAACCGCTCAGCACTAGTGCCACTCTAGAAGCATCTGCTGAATCTTCTGCCTCGGTTGCGTCCGCTGCCTCGGTCGGTTCAGCATCGGTGGAAGTTGTGCTTTGACCACAGGCACCCAGTACTAGGAGGGGAATGGAAAGTGATAATCCCAGTAGTGTTGGTAGAAACCGACGAAAGGTGAACGGTGTAGTCATTTTGAATAATGGGTTGAGTGGTAGATAGGTAGAGTGGTGAAGACCCTTAAACTCCTGTAAATGTTGGGTTTTGCTTTGCTACCCCCAACCTACGCGATATTTTTGTCGGTCACTTAGGACGAATAAGTGTTGTTATAAGTTTTGTTACTGATTTATCTTCTTTAGTAAGTTGCCTGTAGGCGGCTAAGCAGGTATTCGCCCGATGTCACTGGAGGGTATCGGGGTGGATTTTCTGGAGACTGACAACTGGGCAGGCAAACGATTTCAGCATCAGCATCAGGTTGACAGAAGAAGGCAATCGAGTAGCGATCGCGCCCCACATTTTCTCCCTGAGGCAACGCCACTCGATGCTTGGTTGAGCGAAACACGTCATTGCTCCAGCGCTGGGTTAAATCTCCGGTATTAATCAAGACTGCATCAGGGATTGAAGGAGCCGAAATCCATTCGCCTGTAGTTGTTTGCACTTCCAAGCCACCCACATTATCTTGAAACAGCAGCGTCAGCGTGCCGTAGTCAGAATGCGCTCCTGCCCGAATTTGTCCTGGTTTTGGTGAAGTAGCTAAAGGTGGGTAATGGAGTAATCGGAGAGTATAGTTATGAGCCTGATGTTTGTCGGAAATAAAGGATTCGGGCATCTGAAGGGCGATCGCAAACGCACGAAATATCCGATCAGCAGCTTCCGTGCAAACTTCAAAAAACTCTGTCACCGCCTGCCGAAAGTCATCTTGACCAGCGGGCCACTGGTTTAGCACTAGAGCTGGATTCTCAGTTCCCACATCCTCAACAGACACTTCTTTGCCAACATTAAAAGCTTCTTTCAAATCACCAGGCTTTGTCTCGTCCAGTCGTTCTCGCTCAACGCCGACATAGCCACGATTGCTCATTTCGTTTGACCAGGCGATCGCCTGCTTTTCCTCATCTGGCGAGGCAAAAAACCGACGTGACTGGTCGAATACGTGAGCGATCGCCTCTTGTGGAATGCCATGATGAGTCAGATACAAAAAACCTACCTGATGACAAGCACGATAAATTTCTTGAGCAACTCGCTGTTTTCCCTCTAGGTCATCTGTGACAAAAGGAGAAAAATCAATGACTGGAATTTCAACACAAGCATCAACTAGCATAATTTCTCTTACTGCCGAAGCACGCTCAAGCAGGTGTAGCGATCGCCCAACTCCATCGATTAACGCCGATAGATGAACTCACCGTGGTATCGAAGATAACTGTTTATGTAGCGCTGGTCACTCCTGAAAACTAGTTTTCTAACTGCCTTCTTTTGTAATCAATATCCAATTCTCAGTTCCCTTTGACACATTGAGTATCGCTTTGGGCTGGAGCTTGAGATCTCTAAGAGCATTGGAGTCAAGCAAAAAATAGGGTCGGGGATTACTGTTCCAAAGTTCTAGAAGCCGTTCTTGAGAAGCAGGGATAACGCGGCGATCGCTATAGAAATTCAAGGACGGACGATTGTATGGGTAGGACGTGTAAACACGCTGATCAGTCGGGACACCCTGCTGCACAATTTCAGCGACAGGTTTCACCGGATATGCCTCGGCTATTTCCCAGACCCAATGCTCAGAAGTCATTAGCAACAGCAGCGACAGATAGCTTCCCCAGATCAAAACAGAGAGAAACTGCGGATTTTGTCGTGCGATTAAAACGGCAACTGTGGTCATGGAAACCCCGACCGATGCCAGAATCACCTCCAGGTCAGGCTCAGGTTGCAGACTAAACTTGGCGAAATAAAGGCTCCCAACCCAACCTATCACTGCAAATAAAGCAAATACTCCAATCCAAACCCGGGAATAGGTTGAACTGTGGGACTGCTTCATGCCGATAGGCTGACTTCCCCAAAACTGAGCAAGCTGAGCGCCAACAGCCAGAGCTAGAGCCGGGTAGAGCGGCAAAATGTACCAGGGCAGCTTGGTTGCCATGAGGGAAATCGCCATCAGGTAGACCCCACTCCAAACCAAAACCAGTTTTGCCCAACTTAAGGTTCGATTCTGCCAAACCCGCTTAAACGCTAGAGGCAAAAACAGCAGCCAAGGAAAGCCATATTTGAGCAGCTCTAAAATGTAGTACCAGGGCGGACCAACGTGATTCTCTACAGGTGTCCAGATGCGACGAAAGGACTGGTCAACGACGCTAACGCCGAGAAACTGCTGTCCATACTGCAGCCATTGTGCTCCATACCAAAGGGCAACGGGTAAACTGCCAATGCCGATGCCAGCCCAAAGGTAGGGCAGAGTGATTAATCGCGGAGTATCCCACAGTAAAAAGATTAGGGCGATCGCTCCCAGCAGCAAGCCCAACATCACACCTTTTGTCAGGCAAATCAAACCAAATCCGATGCCAATTCCTAGACTGTAGCGACTGTCCCGGCGCGATCGCAGCAAACACCAGACCATCAGCAGCATAAAGCACAGCACTGCTCCATCCAGCATCGCCAATCGCCCATGTCGCACCACAGGGAGAAATGTCAAGTAGACTAAAGCGGCAAAAACAGCAGGAATTCGTTGCCCAAGAGCTTCTCGTCCAATGCTGTAAAGCAGGGGCACCGAAAGCGCTGTGAGAAAAGCCCCTGGCAGTCTAGCTGACCATTCGTTGATGCCAGCGATCGCATAACTTCCCGCAACCAGCAAATGCATCAGCGGCGGCTTATTTAAGTAGGGTTCACCCCAGTAAGTAGGATAGAGCCAGGTTAAGGAATGGGGAGGCGATCGCCAAATCTCACGCGCCACTTGTGCCACTAGCCCCTCATCCCAATCTCGCAGGGGCAAGCCGCCCAAATTAATGCTGTATAGCAACATTGCTGCTGCAAAGAGCCCTAACAGCCACAGCCAATCCGTCAGACGATCATCCTGCTTAATTTTCATCTCCTAAAATTCGGAGCTGTAAGTAAACAAACACTAGCGTTACCATCAACAGCACTGTAGCAGCCGCAGCCGCATAGCCAAAGTCAAACTGAGCGAATGCTTGATTATAGATGTAAAAAACCAGCAGATTCGTCGAGTTTAACGGACCACCGCCGGTGATTACATAAGGTTGCTCAAAGCTGCGGAGCGTAAAAATTGCTGTCGTCACCGTTGCAAAGATTAGCGTCGGACGTAACCCCGGCAGCGTAATGTGCCAAAACTGCTGCCAAGCATTTGCACCATCCAGCTCGGCTGCTTCATAACGATTGGCAGGAATGGCTTGCAGCCCCGCCAAAAACACCACCAGGTTGAAGCCAAGCTGCTTCCAAATGCTCAACAAAATCAGCACAGGCATGGTCCAGATGACACTGCCCAGCCAGGGAATTGGCTCTATTCCAACAGTGCCCAACAGCGCATTCACTGGACCATCGGTTTGAAATAGCCAGCGAAACCCAAGCCCTACTGCAACAAGAGAGGTAATTGAGGGAATAAAATAGGCAGTCCGCAGCAGCCCTCTAAACGCTACCGACCGATTTAGCAGCACTGCCAAGCCTAGAGGAATTACCAGACTGGGAATTACAGTAGCCAAGGTGAAATAAACCGTATTGCCGATAACTTGCCAGAAATCTGGAGTGAGGAATAGCCGCCAGTAATTTCTCAGCCCAACCCACTGAATTCCCGCACGGGTAAAGCTGCCCGATGTAAAGCTGAGATAGATCAGATAGACAATCGGACCCAGTAGGAATGCCCCTAGTAAAATCAGGGCTGGAGCCAGGAATAACCAGGCAACTAGAACTTCGCGCTGCGGTTCATTTAGGGCATTTGGCGATCGCGTCATGACAAGCTAAACAGTTCATTAGCCCGCTCACGAATCGCAACTAGATTCATCGCCAAATTGGTGCTGAGCCGACGTTCAATCAGTCCCACAGGCATTGCCATGCGAGGCAAAACCAGAACGCTATAGCAAAGTTCTGTGCCTGTTTGATTCCCTAACGTAATAGGTTGAAGCTGCCAGCTCCCAGAAAACACCTTGAAGTCTCCCTCAATCATTTTGAAGTCAAGCCGTTGAGGAAAATTCTCAACCATATCAAGGACTACACGCGCACAAAACTTGAAGTTAAGCAAACACTGAGTTCCTACTTGCTCTAACCGAATACCGCCTTGCGGGTGAGGAATCTGTCTGCTCTTGGACAAGCTTGGAATAAAGTCTGAAAGCTTCTCGTAATCCGTGAGGATCTGCCAAACTTGCTCAGCAGGATAAGGAATTTGTACCTTTGCAGAAATTCGGCGCTGCCGCCCATCCAACCGTTCCGTCTCAACCTCTACATCCTCCAGCAAGGCTGGCTCATAAGGCAGGTCAACGTTAACCAACTCAGGAGCTGCTGCATCCTGAGCGGCTAAAGGACTACGCTCCGAATTTAGGTTGTACACGTCGGTCACGGGTAACTCCAGTCGATCGGCTTCAGGATAAACAGGGAATTTAGGAGAAAAGAACTGAGGGTTAGCGGCTTCCATAGGTATCTATGCCCAATTTCTCAATTAGATTAGGGTTCTGTCAAGGTCAGAGTAGGTAGAGTTCCCATGAACTACAGGTAGAGTTAAGGTAAAGCAAGTCTCCCAGGATTGGCTCTGCTCTAGGGGACGACTAGAGACGGCGATCGTTCCATTGAGGTGTTCTACCAAACCTTTCGCAAGAGCGAGTCCCAGCCCAGTTCCCTGAATTGCTCTTTGAGTGACTCCCTGCCCCCGGCGAAATTTGTCAAAGATGTACGGCAATTCCTCCGGAGAAATTGCAGAGCCGACATTGCTGAGTGTCAGGACCAAACAGTTCTCTGAATGACTAAATTCACGATGAGCGTTCAAGTGAATAGAACTACCGTAATCTGCATATTTTTCGGCATTTGTCAGCAGTTCTGTCAGAATGCGATTGAGGCTGTCTAAATCAGTATGAACTGGCAAAGGTTGAGAAGGTAAATTGACAACTAGAGTTAATTTTTTGCTGGTTAGACTTACTTCAAAGGATTGGGTCAGGTCTTGAATGAAATCCTTGAAATCTATTTTCTGCCATTGAATAGTCGTTGAGTTTGACTCTAGTTTCTGCAATGCTAGCAGGTCATTGATCAAGCTTGTTTCTTGAGCACACTGCTGTTCCAAAATATCTAGGTATTTAGCTTGGCGCTCTGGTGGTAGGTCTGCCTGGCGCAACATTCGAATCGCTAGAGTCATACTGGTCAAGGGAGTCCGCAGTTCATGGCTGACTGTACTAAGAAATTCTTCCCGAATCTGGTGCAATCGGCGCAATTGTTCGACCTGTTGACGGGTTTTTTCATAAAGTTTTGCCTGTACTTCAAGGCTTCGCTTGAGTTGGGCAGTGCGCTCTTCGACTAATGCTTGTACCTGTCGCAGTGTCCGGGATTGAATGATGGCAGTGCTGAGTTGAGCTGCAACTAGTTTGGCAAAGATAATATCTTCTCGCTGCCAGGAACAAGGCTGAGAGTGCTGCAAAGTTAGGTAGCCCAGTACGGTGCCTTGACTTTCTAGCGGCATCAAAACTAGAGCTGGCATTGCTTCCAGGTTGAAGATTGGCGCAATACTTTCAGCAGGGGCGATAAAGTCAGCAGAAATAGGAGGGTTTAAGACATCGGTGGTAGCCGTGGAAATGACGACAGGCTCGGTACCATTGATAAATGCTTGCTGACAAAGTTGACAACTAGAAAGTTCAAAGGAGGTATTAGACCAAGTGCCTGTTTCTGAGTTGATGATTTCCTCAGAGCTTGAAGCAGTTGGAGAATTGAGCAGGTCACAAGCTCTGGGTGATTCACAAACAACCGTTACTTTAGCTTTTGGAATTTGTAAGGTGCGGTTTTTGAGGGGGTGGTCAGAATATTTGAGCAACAAAACAGCACTGCGACTAATCTGTAGCGCTGTAATTAATCCTTCTGTTACGAGTTGAAAGATTTGGGGTAGATCCCAAGCACTCCGGATAGCTCTAGTTAGCTGATCGATAAATGCTTGATACCTTACTTGCTGCTGCACTTGCCGCTCAAGTTGAGCTTGAGAGATGGCGATCGCAACTTGCTCTGATGCAGTTTCGAGTAGCTGAACCTCTTCCTGTGTCCATCGATGAGATTGCGATCGCATCACCATAATGACTCCGTTGATTCGCCCCTGGAAATGGGTTCTTTTCGCCAAGACCGCTTTGATGGTTGGTGTTGGCACGTTTAGCAATAGTGGCTTAATTTTTTGGCTTTCTGGTATGTGTGATGAAGGTTGAGATTGCGGTTCTGTCTGAAGCTCAGATGCTGCTTGGTAGTCAAGCAAATCAGTTTGAATGTCAGCTAAAGCAATCGAATGAGAACAATCAGATGTTTCTTCAGATCCTTTGAAGAGCCGTTTTTGCAAAATGATGAGTGAGGTAGGTTGATAGCGATGAAAAGTCGCTTGACTTTGAGGAGTCCAGCAGACGGACTGATGGCTAGCTCCATCAGGATTAAGGGCGATCGCACAACAATCTGCCAAAAACGTTTCTCCAATCACCTGGCTCAACGCCAACAGCGCTGACTGACTAGTGTCGCTTGTCAAAAGAATTTGAGCCAGTTTTTGCCGCATCTGATCTGATATGTTGTTTACCTTGAGGCTGGGTGATCTTGACTTGCTTCAGATTACACGTTGTCAAAGGCTTACAGTATCCGTGATTCCTCTACGATCCACTAAATCTTGTCTAATGTTTTTCAAAATTTGTGTGAGAGCCTTCCGCAATTCTCAGGGCTTGCACTAGTTATGCAATGTCTTGCAAGGTTAAGAAAATTCTTTAGGGCAAAGGTTACTAACCCATACTGAAGCTAATACCTGCTATAACCGACAGGGAAAGGGCTTTACTCCCTCTGCATTTTGAATCTATGACTTCAGTGACTTCAGCACCAGTTGCACTCTCCTCATCACAGACGATCGGTACGGTTAAAGGTCCGGGGGAAGACGGAAATCAGTATGTTTTCATTACGGCAAATAACCGTCACGTTAAGATTGGTGAGTTTGTTTACTATGAAGTGCCTGCAGCGGAAGCCTTCCAAATGCCGCTACAGATTCTAGGTAAAATTTCAGCTCGTTGTTTAATTGATCATTTGCCTGATCGGATTTTTGCTGATACCGAGATTAGCCCAGAGGCGATCGCTGCCTTAGTTGGTTTCACCCATCCCAGCCCTGAGATCTACGAAGTCACTGTGGATGTAATCGGCTACTTCCATCGATCGCTGGGCTTTATGAACCCACGTAAAACGCCTGATCCAGGCGCAAAAGTATATTTAGCTGACGATGCTGGTTTGCAGCAGGTTTTGAATAAACGGCAACCTGGAGAAGTCGGTTCAGCCCATATTGGTTCCCTGTTGCTGAGAGAAACTGCGTCAGTGCCGATCGCCCTGGATGTCAAAGAATTAGTCAGCACCCACATGGCGATTTTAGCGGGAACCGGATCGGGTAAGTCCTATACGGCTGGGGTCTTGGTTGAGGAATTGCTATCGCCCCACAACCGAGCCGCAGTGCTGATTTTTGACCCGCATGGAGAATATGGGACGCTATCAGACATGCGAGGGCATCCGGATTTTACAGCCGCAGATGGTTATGCCCCTAAGGTTAAAGTCCTGACTCCAGACGATGTGCGGATTCGGGTTTCTTCATTGGATTACTACGATATTTTGACGCTGCTGCCAGAAATGAGCGATCGCCAGCAGTCAATTCTCAACAAAGCGTTCACTATTCTTAAGCGACACAAGCGGGGCGACTATCGCTGGGGCGTGAATGATTTGATTGCCGCGGTCTATGAAGCAGACCGAACGCAGGATGACGAAGGAAATGAAAAGACCGGATCTTCTGCTCCTGCGATTGAATGGAAACTCGACCGATTGGATCGATCAGCATATTTCCACTCAATTGATCACCTTGCTCCCAAAGATTTGTTTGAACCGGGACAAGTGACCGTGCTGCAAATGAATGAGATTAGCCAGGAAGAACAGCAAGTTATCTGTGCAGCAGTGTTACGACAAGCGAGCCATGCACGCATGAATACGGAAAAGGGCAACATCACATCCGAGGATGAGAACTATCTGCCTTATCCCGTCTTTGTCCTGCTCGAGGAAGCTCATCGCTTTGCGCCTGCCCATGAGCCGTCTCGCTGCAAGATGATTTTGCGAACCATCCTGAGTGAGGGACGAAAGTTTGGCATGGGGGTAGGGCTAATTACCCAACGTCCCGGCAAGCTTGACTCAGATGTTCTATCTCAGTGCATGAGCCAGTTCATCATGCGGATCGTTAATCCTGTTGATCAGGACAGCCTTAAATATGGTGTAGAGGCAGCCGGACGGGACTTACTGAAAGAGTTACCCGCCCTTACCAAAGGGCAGGTGATTGTTGCAGGGGCTTGTGTCAATACGCCTGTTCTATGTCAGGTGCGACAGCGCAGAACGGTTCATGGTGGTGAAACGTTAAATGCGCCTGAGCTATGGCAGAAGCATTTCCAGCAGCACCAAGTTAGAGCGAGAGAGATTGAGAAGGCTCCTGTGGCGGGGCGATCGCGGTCCCAAACTTTCCGAGGAGTCAGCATTGAGTAGTTCAGCTAAAACAGTTAGCTACTCAACTCTTCCTCACCCTCTTCAATGAGTATCTCTAAGGTATCCTCTAAAGCTTCCGGTTCATCAGCTAAAGCCCCATTCCGCTTAAACTGAGAAAAAATTCGGCAGGCATCTAGGCTTAGTTTTGCTCGCTGAGGTGAATTGTGATTGTTCATGTCAACCAGATTGTATTCAACATTCTCAGCGTAGATTGCCATCGTAATATTGAAAATCTCAAAGAAATTGACAACCCATTGACAGTCTTCTTCAGAAAAGCTCTCGTAGTATTTGATCAAATCAGCGATACGAGCTTCTAGGTGCGTACGTGCATATTTGCAAACCAAAATAATCTTTAATAGGACAACTACCAGAGTCAGAGGATTACCTTGTGAAAGTAGCAATACAAAGAGAGAGGAAGGCTCTTGCTGGTTTTCAGTTGTGAGATACTCAATGACTCGATTAGAAGTCCGCAGCAGCAACGCATCAGTAATCACCTTATCGTTGTGGGTGGTGTATAGCGCATCTAGTCTTTCCAACAGCTGCTTCTTAAACGTTGTCACAAAATCGTCATGCTCAACCGAGAAAAGCAGATATTCCCCAAAGCTACGCTTGAAATCCTGATAGGTTAAAGTTCTAGTTTGATTAACAAAAATGTTAGCCAGATTAGCGTAACTGAATTTCCCTCGTCTAGCTACAATCATTTTGATTAAACGCAAACCGTTATCACCCAAACTCGTTGGATTTTTAGGTAACTTTTCTTTAGGCGCAGCGATTTCACAACGGGCAGTATAAAGAGCCAACTCAAATTTAAACTTATCTTTCAGTTGCCGTGATAATGCTCTTGCAGCTTCACGCTGCTCAATCGGATTCTTTAAGTTGATGTATTGTGGAACAAGTAAATAGGAAGTATATCGCTGGCTCCAGTGAAGTTCTTCCTGGTTTTCATATCTAGCAGCAAAGAGTTTAAGTTCTTGAAAATCTGGACTATCAACAAAATTTTTGAGCCAGATACGCAGCCTTTTCAGCGTTGGAGATAGCGTATGGCGATTAAGAACTGGATCAGAAAAGAGTTGAATTAGCTGCTGAATTGATTTGTGGCTTCTAGCAATATCCCAGTTGTTAATCAAAATGTAACAAGCTCGTTTGAGCGTATTCCGAAATTCCTGTTCTTGATTGGCAAAAACAAGTTCATATAAAGCTGGCAGCGTATCTGAGCTGACAGTATCAACATGGTGAATAAAGAGATGTCTAAACTCTACTAAAACGTCTTCAGGCGACCATGTTTTAACAATCTCCAAGAGGTGATTGTAGATTATGTCTTGTGCCTGCGAGACGTCTCGCCGACTCCGATTTGATTTTGCTGGAGTCTGACCTTCTGTCAATCTATCCACAATCATCACATTACCCAAAGTGACTAGCGCTTCACTCAAAAAGTTGGCAATCTGTTGTGTTTACTGAGTATGTCTAGAAAATGGCAGTGCCTACCAGCCCAGACGAGTTAACGCTTAAAATGCTCTCCTCCCTAATCCTCAATCGTAATCTAGTCAATTCCGGCAACGAGAGTCAGATGTTGTGTCAATCATTGCATCTGCGTACCCACCGGCGTATCCGCCAGAAGGTTCTAGGATACATTAAGGTTACCTATTAAGGGCAAGTACGGCTTTTTAGTCTAAAGTAGATTTGCATTTGTGACAGAAAATGCTGTAGGGGTACGCAGTTTTCCACCCAACATGGCTTGCCAAGCAAAATTTAGGTGCCACAAATTTCGCTCATATCGCCTAGAAAAGCTTCAAGCTTGGCATCAACTTGTGAAGAAGCTTCAGGAGTAGCGCTAAGGGAATATTTAGCTGAATATGGGGGCGGAGGGACTTGAACCCTCACGACTTCAACAGTCAACGGATTTTCATCCTCTCGCAGCTTTCGCTACTGCCTTGAGCGATCTAGTGCTAGATCATTAGGCTTTGAGAATTGGACCCTCCCTTTACCCGCGCTTTGTGAAGCTTTTCAGCTGCCAACAAAACGTGTGGGTAGCTCCCGTCGGGCCTCTGCACCTTCCGATCAGGCTCAGAGTCTGGCACTTTGCCTTATCTGTTAATCGGCTTGGCTCAGGATTGCCTTGTCTAAGGCACAGGAAAGAGGTTGTGAGGTTGAGGACAACTGCTGATGCAGCTAATGCCTCACTCATAGAGCCTATTTCCGTTGCTTCAGATTTAGGTTTCCCTGAATTTGAGAGCTTCCACTTGATGGGTTTCCCCGCCAAGGCTCAGTTTTCTAAGTCCGCAGCGTCTACCATTCCGCCACGCCCCCGTGATTCAACTTGAGGATTTTGATTTACTCAGTCGATACTTGTCTATTCCATCACTATTTACGAGTCTACGCAACTTCTTTTGTGACACTAGTGCCAATAATATTGCGGTGAGCCAAGGTACAGGGTTGTTAACGATGTTCCTCACTCTGTTTTGCAACAGGTTTTGCAATAGTGGGTTACGTGGTCACCTTCGTCAGGAGGTTTGATTTTGCTGCAGCAAATTCTTGTGGAGCAGGAAATTCCATGGAATTCAGATTTTTGTTACTTTAATTACACGCTTTACAAGCGTTTTGCTTTGGTTAATAGCCTTCCTCGGCTGGCTAAATGGATATTCACAGACTAAGTACCTGCAATGTTATTTAAGTATAGAATATTTAAGAACGAATCAGTAATTTCATCATAAATTAGAATTAGTAATTTATTTGATTCGTCGAGTTAATTGGCTTAAACAGTGCGATTTCCACAGCTAGCGGTAATATAGAGGGGATCTGCTTGGGACAGCACTGGGTAGGTCAGGACTATATAATCAGCTGAATTATTTGTGAAGGTTATGTCAATTCCATTGGTTCCATTGCTATATCTGGGCTTGGGAGGAGCATATTTGCTGGTCATCCCGGCGCTCACCTTCTTTTACCTGCAAAAGCGCTGGTACATTGCTAGCTCAGTAGAGCGGGTACTGATGTACTTTTTTGTATTTTTGTTCTTCCCTGGGCTGGTGCTACTTAGCCCGTTTCTCAACTTCCGTCCACAGCGGCGGCAAATTGAAACATAGCGATCCGTTGCGCTGGACTGTGGAACTAAGGAAATCTCCGTAAGGGCAAGCAGCAGTTTGCCCTTAGAAGCTATTTCCCTTAGACTCTTTGCTGCAACGGGAAATATTTTTGACAGATAACTCAGGTTGATCCTGGATGCGACGAATTGACGTAATCGGTATTGGTATTGGTATTTTTGCGGCAGGCGGCTTACTCTACCTGATCTTGCAACGGGCTGGGCTGGATAGCGTCGATGCTGGCATTTGGAGTCAAGCTGCTTTAGTTGGTGGGTTAGTCGGCTGGCTGCTGACCTACCTGTTTCGAGCTGTAACTCAAAATATGACCTACAATCAGCAACTTCAGGACTATGAGGATGCTGTTTTGCAGAAGCGCTTGGAAGAGATGACTCCAGAGGAACTAGCCAAGCTTCAGGCAGAAATTGAGCAGGAAAAACAGTTAGCTCAGGAGAAACAGCTAGCAACTGAGGAAGCCAGGCGATCGCAGACGACCAACGAGCCGTAGAATGGGGAACGGTCATTTTTTAGCGAATCTACGGAGCGGCAAGGTCACAAATGGGATTAGTTCTAGATTGCATGGATGCTCTGCGCGATCGCGGTCAGTGTGCGCTGATTCCCTTTATCACAGCGGGTGATCCTAACTTAGAAACAACAGCAGAAGCGCTCAAGACCCTTGATCGCAGTGGTGCTGACCTGATCGAGCTGGGAATTCCTTACTCTGACCCACTCGCTGATGGTCCCGTAATTCAGGCAGCAGCGACCCGTGCGCTTCAGCAGGGAACCCGTTTGGAGCAAGTACTAGACGTAGTCCGGCAAGTTAGCCCTGAACTAAAAGCTCCGATCATCTTGTTCACCTACTACAATCCCATTTTGAACCGGGGAATTGAGGCATTTTTGCAGCAGATTGCTGAGGCGGGCGCACGAGGGCTAGTGGTTCCCGATTTGCCGTTAGAGGAAGTAGAAGGGTTGCTCAAGCCAGCGGCGGCAGCAGGAATTGACGTGACGCTGTTAGTGGCCCCGACCAGCCCAAAAGAACGAATCGAGGCGATCGCCACTCAATCTCAAGGCTTCATTTACCTGGTCAGCGTAACGGGTGTGACCGGAATTCGCTCTCAGGTCGAAACGCGAGTACAAGATTTGCTGCTAGATCTGCGGAACGTTACTGATAAGCCAATTGGGGTCGGTTTTGGCATTTCGCAACCGGAACAGGCTCGTCAAGTAAGAGAATGGGGCGCAGATGCGGTGATTGTCGGTAGTGCATTCGTGAAGCGACTGGCAGAAGGCACGCCTGCTCAAGGCTTGAAGGCGATCGAATCATTTTGCCGTAGCTTAAAGATCGCCATCAGTCAGTAATGGCTCTGTTGTAATTTACTACTGAATTTGCTTTTGAATTCGCTTTAGCTGAATAGAGCGGCTGGCGATCGTTGCTTTCTCTGGCTCAAGCTGAACATAAACTTTACCCGAGAGAAACTTGCCTAACGCCGATCTCTCATAGACCAGCAAGTCATCTTCCTCTGACTTTTGCTGATAGCCCATTTGACCCAAAACGTTGTTCAAGTTCGACAGGAATGCCTTTTTGCCCTTGAACGTAACGGAGAGAGTAGTCGTCCGGTTGAAATATGCTCCCATCAGCCCAGCAACCAGTCCGCCCATCAGTCCAACCTGCTGGGGAATTCCAGAGCCCATGCCTGTTCCTAACGCCTGAGATGAGACAAGGGTGAATAGGACAGCAGTGCTAGTGAAGTAATACAAAAACGTAACGCCAAAGCCGGGACCGAACTGCATAGATTTGACCTAGTTGAACAAGTTCCGCGTAGGTAAGTTTATAGCAGTTCTTGGGTAGCTAAAGTACAACATACAGCAGTGGCGCGGTGCTCCACTGCTGTATATCGTGCAATTGAGAATTGCTATGTAAATCCATGTCCTTTAGACGAGTGAAAGCCGGGGCAAATTTCCGGCTTTCATAGGAATTGAGCGTCCTACAGCAGCAGCAACAGGTCTGAGGCTTTGAACTAGGCTCACCATGTCATCGAGAGAAAGGGCTTGACGAGCATCAGAGACAGATTTTTCGGGTTCAGGGTGACACTCGACCATAATGCCGTCTGCCCCACAGGCAACAGCGGCTCTGGCAAGGTCGGAAACTAATTCACGTTTGCCTACGGCATGACTGGGATCAACAATTACAGGCAAGTGAGTAATTTGCTTCAGGGCAACAACTGCTCCTAGGTCAAGCACGTTTCGGGTATAGGGGTCGAAGCTGCGAATGCCGCGCTCACACAGGATGACGTTTGGGTTGCCGTGGCTGAGGATGTATTCTGCGGCCATGACGAATTCTTCAATTGTGGCGGCTAGTCCACGCTTGAGGACGATGGGTTTGTCTACTTCACCAACGGCTTTGAGCAGGTCGAAGTTTTGCATATTGCGGCTGCCGATTTGTAGCGCATCGGCATAGGTGGCGATCGCCTCAATCTGCGAGATTGCCATCACTTCAGTAATTACAGGTAGTCCAGAGTGATCGCGAACAGATGCCAAAATTTCTAACCCCTCTTGCCCCATTCCCTGAAATGCGTAAGGTGAAGTGCGAGGCTTGAATACACCGCCCCTGATTGCCTGAACAGGAGCTGTGACAAGGCGGCTGGCGACTTCCTCCATTTGAGCCTGACTTTCGACCGAGCAAGGGCCGCCTACAATCAGCAAATCTTGTCCGCCGACTGCAATTTGTTCTGAAAGCTGAACGACGGTTTTATGGCTGGGATTAGCTTTAGCAGCGAGTTTAGCGTTTTGCACTGGAGACTCCTTTAAAAAGAACGTAGTGGTGTGAATTGCGAGAAATCGAACTGGGAGAGATTGAACTGTGAGAAACTCAACTGAGAAAAATCCAAGCCATTAAAAAACCCGGAACCGTTAAAGTCCCGGGTTGGTAGAAGATTGCATGACCATCTCACCCGGGTATTTCCCTGGACCAAAAAAAGTAAAAGCCGTAAAACCAGCTATTGAGATAGGTCAGCATTTCTACTTCCTGAATGAATGGCTCGGAAAACAAACTCTGAAAAAGCAAAAAACCGCAGATTGTAGTCTGCGGTTCACCAGAGGTTCCATGCAAAGCTGGACTCACCCCAGGTGAACCTCCATAAACCAAAAATAAAAGTAAGAAGTTGAGTAGCTCATGGCTGTTGCAGCGGTTTTTTGCTAATTTCCAACTGTCTTTCAACCGTAGCAGGCAAAACCTGAACGAGTCAAGAGTCCTTTCGGGTGATTTACGAATTCATTCCGCTTTAGGGAAAAACTCCATCAGAGTAAAAAAGTTTGGTGGTTTCGGTCGTTAAGGCTATTTCAACTCTTAGAGAGGTAGTTCCAAAAGGGTAATAATTTTTTGTTGTGCAGGTTTAGCCCGCACAACAAAAAATCATTACCTAAATGCCACTACCTTTAGAGATACTCACGGAGGAAATCGAAGGGATCATCCTCCCAACAAAGTTCAGGACTCATCCATTCCAGATTAAGGAGAACATCGGCTTGAATTTCTTCTATTTCTTCATGCTCAAACAATTCCTCTAGCGCCTCTAAATCTCTTCCTCTTAGAGCTGTTGAGGGCGAAGAGCCTCTGAGAGAACCTTGATGCAACTGAGGCTGATCTAGGTCAACCGGATCAATCGCCCAATCTGCTAATCGCGTATCAGGTTGAGTAGGAGCAGCGGCTAAGGGGTGAGGCGATCGCCCAATCTTTTTCTGCAACGATGCCTTGGAGTTATATTCAGGCAACTTCGTCAGAGACGAATTACTGTTAGGGTCAGACGAAGTGACAAACATCAAATTTAAGTACCAGTCATACAACAGGGACTCTGGGGCTATGCCTTTATCCTGATAGTAAACCGACTAGTCGTTACTATTTGGTTCTATACAGAACAGGAATTAATAAATTCCCAACAGCAAACCTTCTGCCTGAAGCCCTTCACACTTGAGGTCTAGTAAATCGTTTCAAATGGTGCAACTTGCCTGTGCCACTTGAGATTAGTACTGATTTTGTTATTGAGGAAGTTCTTCTAAGCGGGATTTAAGCCGCCAGCCCGGTTTAACCACCTGGCGCGCCCGGGCAATTACCAGACAATCAGCGGGCACATCTTCAGTAACGGTTGAACCCGCAGCAATGTTGACATCTGCACCAACCGTGATAGGGGCAACCAAGACGCTGTTTGATCCGGTTTTGGTGCGATCGCCAATTTGAGTGGGATGTTTATTCACGCCATCATAATTAGCTGTAATCGTTCCTGCACCGACGTTTACCCGTTCTCCAGTGGTTGTGTCGCCCAGGTAAGACAGATGAGCGACATTGGTGCGATCGCCCAAAGTAGTTTTCTTCAACTCCACAAAGTTGCCGATGCGACAGCCATCTCCCACCTGCACCTGACCCCGCAAATGAGCATATGGACCAATTCGGGTATTAGCTGCTACGGTACTGTCTGTCACCACCGAATACAGCACAGTCACATTTTCGCCAATTTGGCTATTTTCGATCAGGCTACCTGGTCCAATGCGGCTGCCTGCTTGAATTAAGGTCTTGCCTCTGAGATGAGTCTGAGGCTCAACGATCACGTCTGGTTGAAGCTGCACTGTGTCATCGATCGTCGTACTATCGGGATCGATTAGCGTTACGCCTGCCTTCATCCAGTCATCCTTAATCCGCGTTTGTAGAATGCTGTAAGCATTGGCAAGCTGCTTGCGATCGTTGATCCCTAAAATTTCCTGGTGATCTTCTACATCTACCGCCATCACGGGTTCCAAAATGCTAACGGTATCCGTCAGGTAATATTCCTGCTGGTCATTATTAGACTGAAGCTGAGGCAGCACTCGCGCCAGGTCAGCCCAGCGAAAGCAATAAACCCCAGCATTGATTCGGCGGTTTTGCTTTTGCGCGGCGGTGCAGTCCCGGTCTTCCACGATTTGCGTCACAATGTTTTGCCCATCACAAAACACGCGCCCGTAGCCCTTAGGGTCTGGTAACTGTGCCGTCAAGATCGTTGCTGCATTCTGCTTCGTTTGGTGGGTTTGCAACAGCGACTTAAGGGTTTGGGGACGCAGCAGCGGTACATCACCGTTTAGCACTAGCAAATCTCCCTCAAAGTCTGCCAGTGGGGAAAGTAGCTGTTGAACGGCGTGCCCAGTCCCCAGTTGTTCCGTCTGTTCGACAAATTCTAAATCTGGGTAGAGGCTGAGTGCTTCCTGCACCAGATCACTTCGATAGCCAACAATGATCAATTGGCGCGATGGTTGAATCTCTGCCAGACTTTGCAAAACTCGCTCAACCAGCGATCGCCCTCCTAGAGGATGCAAGACTTTAGGTAAGTGAGATTTCATTCGTGTCCCACGTCCCGCTGCCAGAATTGCTACCGCTACCATGTTTTCCCCAACCTAATCCATTCTCACGGAGTATACCTTGCTAGTGCTTTTTCCAAAAGGCTGTTTTGTAAGGAGGGTGCAGGCGATGCCTGCACCCTCCTTACAAAACAGCTTCATCAAGCTGCGCAGCAATACCGATTGCTCAGTTCAAATGCGTGAACAATTCAGCTTTTTCAACTTCACTCTTCTCGGACCCAGTTTGAGTCAGAACAAACTCAGAAAACAATTGCATCAGCTTAGGATTTCGCCAACCCCTAGCAGTTTCTGCATTCATAATTTTGAGAGCTTCCTCAAATGAGAGGGCAATTTTGTAAGGTCGGCTATGAGTTAGGGCATCAAAAATGTCGATGATCTGAAATACCTGAGCCAGGTAGGGAATTTCATCGCCAACTAAACCGTCTGGGTAGCCAGAACCATCCCACCGCTCATGATGATGGCGAATAATCGGGATGACTCCTTGCATCGTTCTTAGCGGCTGACAGATTTTTTCGCCGATTAGCACATGCTGTCGCATTAACTCCCAATCTTCTGGCGTGAGTTTGTCTGTCTTGAGCAAGACTGCATCAGGAATGCCAACTTTGCCAATATCGTGCAGGTAACCACCCCACATTAAATCGCGAACCTCATTTCGGGAAAGGTTGAGAAATTCACCAAATGCTTTGCCTTGAAGAACCAGACGTTCACAGTGATTCCCGGTATTAGGATCACGGCTCTCAACGGCACGGGCAATCGAAAATAAGACTTGACTGGCATGATCCAGATCTTCGTTGAGGCGTTTTTGCTGAACTAGAGATTTGACGCGAGCAGAAAGCTCAAGCTGGTCAAAAGGCTTTGTCAGAAAGTCGTCTCCTCCGGCTTCAATTCCTCTTAGGCGGGCGCGGCGATCGTTTAAAGCAGTAATAAAAACAATTGGAATTAAGCGGGTCCGTTCATCCTGCTTGAGTCGACGACAAACTTCAAATCCATCTATCCCTGGCATCATTACGTCTAACAGGATTAGATCTGGGTTAACGTCAACTACACAGCCTAAAGCAGTAGAGCCGCTGCTGGCTTCTAAAACTTCATAACCTTCTACTGCGAGAAGAGCAACAGCAGTCATCCGACTGGAGGGATGATCATCAACAACCAAAATTTTAGGTTTTTCTGAGTCAGGACAGTTCACAAGAAGGACTCGCTTTTTGTCGTTTGTTAGCATCACCTGATATCTGGCGTACAAAACTCGACAGCAACCTGCTCAATTAGTTGGGCTAGTTAACTTGGTAGGTCCGTGCAGCAGTGATGCAACGTCTGCAATACAGTTCTTGGACAGAGGAGCAAACGCCCGTTTGACAGTTACCTATTGCCTTGCTCATTAAGCTTGGGCATTAATCTAGCCTATGATTCCCGGTGTTCAGGTTTTATTGACAAGACAAGTTGTTAATTTGAAGAAGTCTGTAATCTTCTTCAGTGCTAAGTTTGAAACGTCTTTAATCTTTTGCCCTCAGCACACATTTTCTTGCTGAAGTGCCCTTTAGTATAGCTTCAACAAGATTAGGACTGAGAAACTTAATAAATCCGCAATTTAGCGTTATTAATCCATACCAGCGAAATATCCCAATACAGCAAAAAATCGGAGACAAATTGCTCCGATTTGGGAAGTTATATCTGAAAGCAGATTGCCCCTGAAAGCAAGCCGACGGCTAGAGAACTTGACGAGAGACAAATTTCTCGAAATTAGCCTGGGTCTGATGCAGCAGCTGCTCGCGGCTGTCAATGGTTTGCGTCAGGGTGGGAACCAGATTACGAGCCTGTAACGCCATGTGAAGCTGTAGGTGAGCGACGTACTCGCTGAAGTCCTCTCGAAGTGCAGGATTTGAAAGCTGTTCGGATTGCGAAGCCAAAGTGTTCTTCCTCTCTAAACTCTGCGTCAAAGGGTATCAAAGTCAAAGGATGTCAAAAACTGACATGTAGAACGTATCATCTCAACGTTCCTTTGTTTTGCGTTTTGCAATGAAGTGTAATCCTTTTGGGATTAACTGTTGAGAAGTATAAACTTCATTGAAATCTGGCGGCAAACTTTCCCAAAATTTGGGCGAACTTGCCTGAAGTATTTTCAGGTGCGATCGCCTGTCTACATTTGTCGCCTTCCAGCATCCCTTAACTCGTCAACATCTACTCTAAGGTTTCCACTCACCATGAGCGACAAGCAGATTCTAACGCTGAACAGCCAATCTAATAATGACTTACCCTACCAGGCTGCCTATTCAGAGACAGGGCAAGGTTCAGTTGTCTTGTTTCTGCATGGCTTTATGGGCGAAGGAAGCTGTTGGCGATCGCTCACTCAACTGCTCCAGCCTCACTATCGCTGCATCAGCTTAGACATGCTGGGGTTTGGTGCGTCGTCTAAGCCCAAAATTCGCTATGACATCGCCAAGCAGGTTGCTTTTGTGCGGCAATTTGTGGAGACGCTCAATCTGGGTTCAGTGGCAATTGTGGGGCATTCGCTAGGTGGATGGGTCGCTTCAGCCTATGCGCTTGATTACGAGAACTCGATCAGAGCTTTGATTTTAGCGGCTCCAGCTGGGATTCGAGACGACAGTTTTTGTGGGCGCTATGATGCGCTACGCCCACTGCTGTGGCAAACTCCGCTGGTGGATGGAATGCTTTGGCTGGTAAAGCCCTTCGCTGGTGTTGTTGGACAGCGAGAAGGACTGGAGCGGATTAGCTGGTTTCGACGGGAGCTAAATGCTCAACCTGCGGCCCGATCATTTTTGGTCGATCGGCTCCGTCCTGAAGATGCGATTGACACAGTTGAGAAGGAAATTCATCGGTTGCGGGTGCCGACGCTAGTGATCACGGGCGATCGCGATGAAACGATTCCACTGTGGCACTCGCAGACCTACGCCTCCGAAATTTTGGGGGCTGAGATTGTAGTGATTCCCGGTGCTGACCACGCTTTACCTCAGGGTTATGCCTCCGAAATGGCTGAACTGACCCTGCCATTTTTGAGCCGTGTATCTACTGCTTCGCCTCATCAACCCTCACCATGATAAGCAGGAGTTTCTGTGAAATACTTTGCCGTTTTAATTACGCTGTTGCGCGATCGCACGCTTTTTCTAGAAGAAATTCGTCAAGGTATTAAGATTGAAAGCAAAATCGTTTCGCTGCTCATCTCAAGCTCGATCTTTTTTGCAATTTATGGCGCAATTATTGGCGCAAACAGCAGCCTACCTCAAGTCATTTCATCGGCTGTAAAACTTCCGGCTCTGTATCTAATTACGCTGATTATCTGTTTGCCGACGCTGTTTTTCTTTGACATTTTGTTTGGGTCTACACTGGCTTTCAATCAATATGCTGCTTTGATTTTGACAACAGTCTCAGTAATCAGTGTTTTGCTATTTAGCTTTGCTCCAGTTACTCTGTTTTTCCTGGTTTCAATTCGAGATTACGAATTCTTCCTGCTACTAAACATTGCTATCCTTGCACTCACTGGAGTAATTGGCGTGAAATTGTTTTATCAGGGAATGCAATTTGTTACAGAAGCAAATTACAAGACGTTCAAATCAAGAGAGCCGTTGGTTAAACTGGACGAAGCAGAAAATCCGTCAGAAGATTTTGTTAGGGTGAAAGATGCGATTCCTGTAGAGGATAAAAGTCAAAGGATGCGAACAAGGCTGCTGCAATTTTGGTTATTCCTTTATGCTCTGGTAGGTAGCCAGTTGGGGTGGACGCTCAGACCCTTTTTTGGCGCACCTGGAGAGCCTTTTCAGCTATTTCGCAGTGAAATTGAGAGCAATTTTTATCAACAGGTGATTCGAATAATCTTCACTGTTTTGGGCCCTCAATAGTTTTAAGTGTTGCCAAGATTAAGAGCAGGTTACTTATGCAGTCAGACCTGGAGGAACTGAGAATTACCCAAAAGGAATTGGAAAACTTATCAGGTCTAGATGTGAATGAAGTCTTTGTAGGTGGTGCATGGCGACCTTCGATTATTCGCTATCCCAAAAGGCTTCTTTCGTTTCTAATGACTGAAGTTTTTACGTTTGGGTTGATTCTAATTTTTTGCTTGCCAATTGGCTTAATCATAGCTCGTAGCTTTGGTGGGCTAACGGGAGATGCTAGCAGCACTGCACAATTTCTACAGATTAGTTTTGGAGCGTCGGTGGCGATCGCCCTGCTGTGGAACCTCTACATGTGGCAGAAAGGAAAAAGTATGAAAATACTGGCTCACTTGCTAGATGAAGTGGATAAACACAATGAAATTATTGCAGCAGTTGATGTAATCGACGAACTCGGTTCGGTGAAAAACTCAACGATTAGCCTGATCGATCGGAAAGAAGTTTTAGCTGCCCTTACCGCTACAAGAGAAAGCTTAGTTTGTGCATTAATGACTGAAAAAATTTTGCGAAAACACAAGCGCTTTATTGCCCGTCGTCATGAGTTGTTCAACAACATCGAAACCAATTTAGCAGCACTGCAAAATTTGCAGGTGAATAACCAGGCAGATGAATACGGGCAGCTTTTGAATGAAGCACTTGAGATTGGCATGAGCGTACATCAGGAAATCAGAAAGTTTGAGCGATAAGAGAACTGGAAATCGGGGGATTGCCCAGAATAGCCATAGATACTATGCGAATCTTCCTACAGACAGATGACAAGTTTTCGTGCCAGACTGTTGTAACTGATTTGTTGTCTGGCTCAAAGCTATGCTGAGTGTGAATTGGAAAGTTGAACGCTGCCTGAACTGTTGCCATTTTGCGGTTAAGAGTCAGGATGAGTTTTTTGATTGCTTAAAGTGCCGAGAGCAGTTGCTACATGACCAAATCAGCAACTCGTTAGAAAGAAGCTGCGTATTTTGCGGACACCCCCTCATTCTTCTCATGGAATCCTGTTTACACTGTGGAAATCAGCCTAAATTACTCCAGACGGAGCTAGAAACAGACTGAAAGAAGGGTAGAGCAGTACGCTCTAACTTCTCATCCTTCACCCCTCATTTCCCCAATGGCTTCCCTCTCTGATGCACTAGCGATCGCCCACCAGCACTATCAATCTGGACGGCTAGCTGAAGCAGAACAGGCATATCGCCAAATTTTGGCAGAGCATCCTGACTACACCGAGGTCTGGCATTTCTTGGGAATGACGTTTCACCAGGCAGGACGCTTGCTCGATGCGATCGCTTGCTATCAGCGGGCGTTGAGTTTCAAGCTTGACAATCCCTTTGTTCACAACAATTTGGGTGTCGCTCACCGGGCACAGGGGCAGTTTGATCTAGCGATCGCTCACTATCAACAAGCTTTGGCACTCAAGCCCAGCTACCCAGAAGTTCACAACAATTTGGGCAACCTGTTTCGCCAAACGGGTGATTTGGAGCAGGCGATCGCCCATTATCAGCAAGCCATTTCCCTTGCACCTCGCTATGCAGAAGCGCATAACAACCTGGGCATGGTGCGGCAGGATCAGGGCGAATTTGAGCAGGCGATCGCTCACTATCAGCAAGCCCTAACGCTGAAACCAGACAATGCTGATATCCACAACAATTTGGGAAATGCCCTCCAGGGGCTGAAGAAATTTGAGGCAGCGATCGCTTGCTACCAAAAAGCGTTGGCGTTGCAACCCGAAAATTTCACCTTCTACAACAACTTGGGGGCAGCCCTGCAAGAGTTAGGGCAGTTAACGAAATCGGTGCAGGTTTATCGGCAGGCGCTAACGCTGAAGCCTGACTATGCGGATGCTTATTACAACCTGGGCAATACGCTGAAAGATTTGAAAAAACTGGATGAATGTGTCACCTGTTATCGTCAGGCGATCGCCCTCAAACCCAACTATGCGGATGCCTACAACAATCTAGGTTTAGCGCTATGCGAACAGGGCAAAATTGCTGAATCAGTTGCAGCCTATCAACAGGTAATTTCGCTTCAGCCTGACTATGCGGATGCTCACCTCAATCGGGGATTGTCACTGCTGCTGGCAGGCGAGCTAGCCCAAGGCTTTGAGGAATACGAGTGGCGCTGGCAGGTAAAAGGGCCAAACTTCAAGTCACTTCCTGCCTTCACTCAACCGATATGGGATGGGTCTTACCTGAACGGCAAAACAATTTTGCTGTACGCCGAGCAAGGCTTTGGTGACACGATTCAGTTTATTCGTTACGCGCCGCTGATAGCTGAGCGCGGCGGGCGGGTGATTGTAGAGTGTCAGGAAGCGCTAATCAGGCTGCTGCAAACCGTTCCTGAAATTAACCAGGTAATTGCCAAAGGCACTCCCCTACCGGAATTCCACGTCCATGCGCCATTGCTCAGCTTGCCGCACATTTTCGGGACTACGTTAAATACGATTCCAGCTCAGATTCCCTACCTTAAAGCGCCTGCTTCTGATTTTCGCCTTGATGCACCGTCCGATCGCTTCAAAGTGGGAATTGTTTGGGCAGGCAGTCCCGATCATCGCAGCGATCGAGATCGCTCCTGTTCTCTCAATCAATTTGTGAAACTGCTGGAAGTCCCAAACGTCCAGCTTTATAGTCTACAAAAAGGCGCAAGAACAGCGGACCTGACGCAGCTGCCAAACGCTAGTACTATCGAAGATCTGAGCCCTCAGCTAAAAGATTTTGCTGACACTGCCGCTGCAATGATGCAGCTTGATTTGATTATCACCGTTGACACCTCAGTCGGTCACTTGGCTGGAGCGCTGGGTCGCCCCGTTTGGGTGCTGCTATCTTTTGCTGCTGACTGGCGCTGGATGTGCGATCGCTCAGATAGCCCCTGGTACCCCACCCTTCGCCTGTTCCGCCAACCCACCCCTGGTGATTGGGATAGCGTCCTTACCGAAACCATTCAAACCCTAAAAACCAAAACTCTAAGACCCCAATCCCCAACCCCTGATCCCCAACCCCCAGCTTCCACTCCCCAACCCTCAGCTCCAAGTCTCCACTCCATCGGCATCGGCTGGGAACTTAGCGCTGCCACGGGCTGGGGCATCTACGGCACCAATCTGACGCTGCAATTGCTTAAAACTCGCGAGTTCAAGCCGATTACTCTACTGCCTCCATTCACCTCGGCGGACTTCAACCCGTTGCATCAGGCACTTTTAAGTCCCCTATTTAACGAGCCGCAGCGAATTGAGCAGATTCTTCAGCAAAATCCTGGTAAAGCCTTGAAGGGAAACTTTTTGTTGCTGAAAGCTTTGGGCAACCAGTTTGAAACCACTCCAAAGTTGGAACGGGTCAGCGGAAAACATAATGTCGGCGTGATTTTTTTTGAAGATACGCAACTGAGCCAAACTGCACTGGCACGAGCAAATTCTTATGACCTAATCTTGGCAGGCTCAAGCTGGAATACTGAGGTGCTAAAGAGCTACGGCTGCAATCCTGTTTGCATGGTGCCCCAGGGAATTGATCCGACGATTTTTCATCCTGCACCTCGGTCGGGTGTGTTGGGCGATCGCTTCGTCATCTTTTCTGGGGGTAAGCTGGAATATCGCAAAGGGCAAGATATTGTAATCAAAGCCTTTCGCATCTTCCACTCGCGTCACCCAGAAGCATTGTTGCTTACCGCGTGGCACAACTTTTGGCCCCAAACCATGACAGAGTTAGAACAAACTGGACATGTAGCTGGCTTACCTAAAGTGAGTTCTGATGGACGATTACAAATTCAGGACTGGTTAGCCGACAATGGTATTCCGACTACCGCCTGCATCGATGTGGGGTTAATTCCTAATCACCTGGTGGGACAAATTTTGCGAGAAGCAAATGTGGCTGTCTTCCCCAATCGCTGTGAAGGAGGAACAAACCTGGCAGCGATGGAAAGCCTCGCCTGTGGCGTACCAACAATCCTCTCTGCCAACACAGGACACCTGGATTTAATTAGCGAAAACCACTGTTACTCACTTAAGACTCAAGGTGAAGTGAAACCAACACAGTCCTATCCAGGTGTTGCAGGATGGGGAGAGTCTGACCCTGAAGAACTGGTTGAAGTATTGGAAGCGATTTATACAAACTGCCAGGAAGCTTACCAGCGAGCCATCAATGCCACTCACTTTATGCAAGATTGGACTTGGGAAAAGCAGGTAGGGCGATTGCTTGAAGTGATTAAACCTCTGTTGTGACTTGGGTGTGAATTTGATTTTGATGTCGTTTGACCAGATAACGCTTGAACTGTACACCCTGCCGTTCAACGATTTCAGTGTCATACAGATGAAAACCAAATTTTTTGAACAGCCCTAAACTAAATTCGCTAGCTTCTGCATAAAGGCGTTGAATTCCGTTGCGGCTAGCGTGATCGAGAATCACCTGCATCAGTGTAGAACCGAGACCTTGATGGATGCGATCGCTACGAACATAGGTTGATGCTATATGTCCATCCGCCGCAATGCCTGCAAAGCCTAGAATTCCGGTTTTGTCCACCACCACATAGGTAGTTGACTGCAAAATGAGTTGGCGAAAGCGATCGGCATCGGTTGCCGTAGAAGCCCACGCTATAGTTTGCTCTGAAGTGTAGCGCTGAGGCGCGGTAGACAAAACAGATTGGTGAAACAACTCTGCCAGTTCTGCCAAATCCGATTCTTGAGCGACTCGAACGTTCATTAGGCTCATCCTCTTAGAAAGCTCCAAAAGTCCCTGAAACAGTTAAATAGAGTAGCCCGTTAAAGCTTTTGTCTGAATACTCCGGAAGAACATTGAGAATTGTGAATTATTGAACTGGGGCGATCGCCCCTACAACTCCGTTCAGTTATTCACTGACCGTCCGACAAATCTGTTGAAGCAAGGAGATGAGGATTCAGACAGAAATTTAGCGTAACGTGGTCAACCTTATACCACGCTAAGTTCGTTGATTTAACAAGGGGCTCAACAGCTAGCAATGAATGTATTAAAAGGTATCCTACCGCCAAAATTCTCAGGGCTGATTTTTTTAGGACTGTTCATTATCTACTCTGCCCTATTTTTGTTCTACGATCAGCTCCGTTTTCCGCTGATATGGGATGAGAAACACTTTTGGGAAGCAAGTTTACTGTTTAGCCAAAGCCTTGTTCCTGACTTAAACCAGCTTAGAAACTATGGAGCGCTCAACACACCACTACCATTTATTGTTTTTGGCGTACTTGAGTATCTGTTTGGCAACGGCATCTTCACAGGTCGTTTGCTCAACCTAATTCTCTCATTGGTGATGGTTTGTCTAATTGTATTTCCACTTGCTCAAAAAAGCAAAAACGGCATACTAGCGGCTTGTGGACTACTAATTTTTCCGTATTATCTTTGGTTAAGTACTCATCTTTATACAGATATCATTGCTACCTTTTTTGTCTTTTTAGGATTCTGGCTCTACCTCCGTAACCAGCACTTGTGGAGCAGTGTATCGTTCATCTTGGCGATCGCATCTCGCCAATACATGCTGGCTTTTCCAGTAGCGCTAGCTGCCTATGAGCTAATGTCTTCCCTTAAAGCTGGATTTCAATTTCGTCCGCGACAGTTAGCACCCATAGCAGCAGCAGCAACGATTCTAGGATGGCTTTGGCTGTTTAAAGGCCTCGCACCAGAAGCAGCGATCGCCACCCAAAGCACACCTTCTGTACAGCAGGCAACCTGGTCATTTTCGCTCAGTCCTAGCCTATACTTCCTGAGTTGCATCGGACTCTACTTTGTCATTCCAGAGTGGATTTTGTTTAGCAGAAGCTTCAGCTTCAAACAAATTCTTAGCTTTAGAAATGTTGCTTTAATGCTTGGTTTGTTACCTGCCTTTGTATTTTTTCCACCTCTAGAAGCACACGGATTACTCATTAAAATTGAGAATTTCTTGCCCGCTCCGTCAGTCGTGCTGGCAGTATTTTATGTTTTGGCTTTTCTAACTTGTGTACGTTTTTCGCGAGCCAACCTTGCCTTCTGGCTGCTATTTGTCAACTGCGGACTGATGCTCAAAGCCTACCCTTGGGACAAATATGCGCTGCCGTTGCTTGTAGTATTTTGGTACTTCAAATCAACCAACATCTTAGATAGTAAAGTTCAGGATACAGGAAACGATTCTCAAAAGGCTAAGACTGCTACTCCGGAAGATAGTGGTTTGTTTAGGCAATCTTTGTAGTTCTAAAGTAAAAACACGGAGTTGTTTAGCAGTAGATAAAGAATAAATGAAGTCTGCACACTCTGCGACACAACTAATTGCAGGTAACGTATGATACTCATAAGTGATTCTACAGGGCTTGCTACGTACTACCTAGAGCATTTACGGTTGTGCAGACTAACGAAAATAATTGATCCTGATTGCCCCTGCACATTCCCTCAGTTAATCATTCAATTAATCGCTCTATATCTGTAACTCAGAACTTGAAATCCAAGTTTTAAGCATTACTACCCCCAGCAAAGTCCCCCTTTGGTAGTTAAGGAATTCTTAGATGAAAAGTGTTTCAACGGCTTCGCCTTTAGTTTCAGTCATCATTCCAGCATACAACGCAGAAGCTTTTATTCAGAGAACTCTCACTTCCGTTTTATCTCAAACCTACAAAAACCTGGAAGTCCTAGTCATTGACGATGGTTCCACCGATCGCACCGTTGAAATTGTTCAAGCAATGGCTGAGGGCGATCGCCGCATTCACCTACTTCAGCAACCTAACTCCGGTGTAGCCGCTGCCCGTAACCTGGGCATCAAACATGCCAAAGGTGAGTTCATCGCTCCCCTCGATGCCGATGACATCTGGTATCCCCAAAACATTGAAAAGCAAGTTCAATGCTTTCTGACATCTGATGAAACCGTCGGACTAGTATATTCCTGGTCAGTAGATATTGACGAGAAAGATGTCCCGACTGGCGAATTTAGAGCCGCAAACATCGGAGGATATATTTACAAAGCACTAATCTGTCATAACTTTTTAGGGAATGCTAGTGCTTCTCTAATCCGTCGAACTTGTCTGGAAAAAGTAGGCTACTACAATCAGGAGCTAAGAAAGCAAGGAGCTGAAGGTTGTGAAGACTGGGATTTGTATCTAAGAATTGCTGAATATTATCAATTTCGGGCTATTCCAGAATTCTTGATCGGCTATCGCAAGATTTCCAGCAGCATGTCAGGCAACTTTAAGAAGATGGCAAGATCTCATGCCTTGATGCTGCAAACAGTCCAAAACAAACATCCAGAAATGCCCACTCTGCTTTATCGACTCTCTAGCAGCAGTTTTTACATGTACCTTGCTCGGCAGAGCAGTCAATATGGCAATGACTGCGGTACTCTATTTTGGCTTGTACAAGCTTTAAAGGCAGACTACATCACTCCACTAATACGCTATGGACTATATACGCTTAGCCTGAAAAGTCTGTTAAGGCTAAGCATCCGATCCATGAAATCTATATTCTCCCTAAATAGTCCAGATCAGATCTATCGCAGATCTGGACAAAGCCCCCATCTGATAAGCATCGCAGAGCTTCAATCTAGGCACTTTAGCATCAAATTCAAGCTGTTTGCTGGGCACGTGCTACACCGCCTATTGTTGGCGATCTAAGGTTTAGTGAGAGGGAGAGAAAACCATGGCATCTAGCCGATACAGCAAAAAGTCTTTGCGCCGTGATCAAGTTCATCAGATTCAATACATTTACGATTTGATTCGTGAGTTGGTTGGTCGCGATATTAAGCTGCAATATAAGCGATCGATGCTAGGCATTGCATGGTCTTTTGTCACGCCACTAATGCAATTAGTGGTTTATTATTTCATCTTTCGCTTAGTTCTGTCCCTTGATATTCCTAATTACGCAGCCTTCGCCTTCAGCGGCATGTTGGTGTGGACTTGGTTTCAAGCCTCTTTGTTCCGGGGAGCTAGTTCAATTACAGATGGTCGGGAACTGATTCGGCAGCCCGGATTTCCGGTTGCGATTCTACCGATTGTTGCTGTCACGACTAATCTTGTAAATTTTTTGTTATCTCTCCCGATCCTGCTCCTGTTTTTAGGAAATGAGGGAGGTTGGCTTAAGCCAGCATTTGCACTGCTTCCTATTCTCATCTTGATCCAGTTCTTACTGACTCTCAGCCTGACTTATCTGGTTGCTGCTATTAACGTCACGTTTCGCGACACTCAACACATCTTAGGAGTTCTTCTTAATCTGGTTTTTTACCTAACTCCAATCTTTTATGACACGGATACGATTCCAGCCCAATACCTTCAAGCGTTTCACCTCAACCCGATGACTTATTTGATCGAGGCTTATCGTACTGTCTTGCTTGAAGGCGCGCTGCCGGGCTTGCTACCACTTCTGTTCCTGGCTTTGATGTCTCTGGGTCTTTTGTTTGGTACTTATCGGATCTTCCGACGAGCAAGCTACCGTTTTGCGGAGGAATTGTAAATGCAGCACGCCATTCTCGCGCAGGGTTTATACAAGCAGTTCACTCGATATCATGCAAATAAACCCACGACGCTGCAAGAAGCAATTTTGCGCGGACTGCGTCGCATGAAACCCATCGACCAGTTTTGGGCACTGCGTGATGTTAGCTTTAGCATTGAGCCGGGACGGATGGTGGGGCTAATTGGCCGCAACGGGTCGGGCAAATCAACGTTGCTCAGGCTTTTGGGGGGAATCGGGCGGCCTGACAAGGGAAAAATCAGAACTTACGGTAAAGTTAGGGCTTTGCTCGACTTGGGTGTGGGATTACATCCTGACCTGACTGGGAGAGAAAATGTTTTTGTGAGCGGCGTGATATCTGGGCTAACGCGACGTGAGGTGCAGCAACGCTTTGACTCAATCGTGGGATTTGCAGAGCTAGAGTCTTCAATTGATAATCCTCTACGTACTTACAGCACAGGGATGAGACTGCGACTGGGCTTTGCGATCGCTGTGCATACTTCTCCTGAAATTTTGCTCCTGGACGAAGTGCTCGCGGTAGGAGATCTCTCATTTCAGCGAAAATGTCTGGAGCGAATTAACCAGTTTAAGGCAGAAGGATGCGCCATCATCCTAGTTTCCCATGATGAGTCTCAAATCCAGCAGCTTTGTGATGAAGTCATCTATTTGCGTGAGGGGCAATTGGTCGCGCATGGTGAACCCGAAATTGTGATCGGACAATATGTTGCCGAAATCAGTAATCGAACACATCAACGCACACCACAAGAACATTTAACTTCAACTACAGAGTCCGGCATTGAACTGAGGCTACACGAAAATCGCTTTGGTTCTCTGGAAATGCAGATTACAAATGTGCGATTGCTAAGTGCAGCAGGGTTCCCCGTTAAAGAATTGCACAGTGGTGACGCACTACAAATCGAGATTGAATATTCAGCGCCTCAGCCGATCGCTTCCCCCATCTTTGGAGTAACGATAACCCGTGAAGACCAACTCGCTTGTTACGACACAAACACAGCGGCAACTGGACAAGCGACACCAACAATTCAGGGACAGGGGAAAATCACGCTTCACCTAAAAAGATTGGATCTTAACAGCGGGCAGTACTACGTCAACGTGAGCATTTACGAGTCGGAGTGGAACTATGCCTACGATCACCATTGGCATGTTTATCCTTTGCTGATTCGGCAGAGTGGCTATGAGAAGGGAATATTGAGTGTGCCTCATCAGTGGGAGTTTAACAATGCTCAAACCCTTGCACACAGAGGTCATTAGACCAATTTAGTGAAACTGTTTCGAGACAAATCTGAAGTACGACGTGCATTAACTACGAGGCTGCCCGTGCTACCTATTGCGAGATGACAGATATGGCTTACTCGACAACTTCTGAAAATCCGGCATCGAACAGCAACCTTCATCTCGTGATCGTCGAGGCATATGAAGGAATAGCGGAGCTGTATGCAGACGAGCCAGAGGAGATAAAAGCCGCTAGAGGGTTAGGGCTTCCTGTTGCAGAAATTGCAGAGCAACTAGATTGTCGCATTACAGTTCTGAGTTGGGATCAGTGGCGAAATTATGAAGTTAGAAAACTGTGGACACCTACGCCAGCTACTCGCCCAAGTACGCCACCTGATTTTAGCCACATGCAGGTTGATTTTCAATCAGAGCGAGTTAAGCAAGTCTCACTTCCTGCAATCGATCCAGACTACGGGTTGCCGTTTGAGGAGTGTGGCTTAAGCCCGCGATCGCATGGACTCATCAACGACAGTGGCTTATTGTTTTTCGCATCCTACTGTCTTCTGAGAGAACTCAAAGTACTTCATCAGCAAGATCCTTTTCAAGCTGTAATTCTGCCTATGTGGGGCGGAGTTGGCTATGTCTCTCAAATGGCACGGGCAACCCATGCTCCAAATCAACTAGATGTGCCCTTCGGCGTGGTCGTAACAGATCCCTCACTTACCCGTCGACGTGCCAACCAAGAAGGGGAATGGCTCCGTCATGCCGTCATCCGCCGTCAAATGGAAGACTTATCGCTAGCACTCGCCGACCTGACGCTAGCTTTTGGACTGAGAGGAAAAGAAACGGCGATCGCCGGAAGACTACCTGAAGCTTCCCTTCCTGTTTTAGCCCCTCGATTTGTAGAAGCGTCTTGTTTGGATGCGATCGCCTACGCAGCGAACCATCCTGCCCAGAGTTACCAGTCTCTCCAGTTTTTTCTCTATGAACCGCAGGAAGCTGCATCAGGAGTGCTGAATACATTAGACGCGGTTGCACAGGTAAACCGTCAAGAATTAAGACTAGAACAACCTGTAATAAGTTCCGGGCCTGAAATGACTTTTGCTCCCATGAAGCCTAGGGAGTTTACACATTACTGGTCTTCACGCGGATTTGTGCGAGAACTGGTGCGCGATCGCCAATGGCAATGGCAGCGGGACTATCCACAAATTACACAAGGTTTCCGGGTTCGTTTATATCCCAGTAATTTTGAGTACTTACCGAACGTTTGGGCAGAACTAGCCCGTTGCTCTTTTGTGGTGTTGTCCCCAGCAGCAGCCGAAGGACTTGCAGCCGGAACAGCTTTACCCCAAGAGGTCTTGATTCAGGGAGAACCCAACCCAGAGACTTTAGCAAATTACTTGCAATGGATTACACAAGCAGATTTGCAGCAGCTAGATCAGATTAGACAAAACCTGTGCCGCCAAGTTGTTGAAGCTCATCGAGGTGAAGGAAGACAGCGGTTGCTTGATGAAACTGCTACCAGCTTAGGGCAACTCCTGGCTAGTCCTCCTCCTCCACAGGATTTGTCGAGAGTCGCGCTGCTATTGGGCGATCGCCGTTTCCCTTTACAAACCCTTGCCCAACAAAATCAACCCCCTTCCCTACCAGAAAGCAATTCTCACATTCAGCCAGGCACGTTGTCTGTAGTTGTGCCTTGTTATGAGATGGGAGCCATGCTCAAGGAAGCGATAGAGAGCATCTGGAAGTCTGAGCGAGGCCCGGATGAAGTACTCATTATTGATGACGGGTCACAGGGCGAAGAAACCATTACAACTATTCAAGAATTAGAAGCGATCGCTTCTAGCAAAGGATTGCCCCTAAGGGTAATTCGCAAACGTAACGGGGGGCTAGCGGCTGCCAGAAATACTGGACTTGCAGCGGCAACCGGAGAATTTATCTCTTTTCTAGATGGCGACGACTTGATTGAACCACAGTTTTACTCGCTCGCTCAACACCTGCTTCAGCAGTATCCTCTGTTGGGTGGTGTTGCAGCCTGGGCTTCTATCTTTGGGACAGGTACCCCAGATGGATTCTGGAACTCCCCTCAACCAGAACTACCATTTCTGCTGATCGAAAACAGTGTATTTATTCCCTGCTTGACTCGTACTGTTCTCCTCCGACAGCTTGGTGGCTACGACACTCGCCAAAGATATAACTATGAAGACTGGGAACTCAGCGTTCGGATGTTGGCAGCAGGGTGGATGATTGTCACTATTCCAATGCAGTTGATGCGATATCGCATCCGTCAAGACTCGCTCTATCGCAGCATGACGGACGTGCAAAACCAGGTAATGCGAGAACTGTTTTTGACAACTCATCAAGATGTGGTCGCTAAGTTTGCAGTAGCGATCGCCATGCAGCTAGAGCACCAGTGGAAACAACTTGCCTATGCAGAGCCACCTTCTAACTCACCTGTATTAACGCAAGTGAGCAATCTGTACACTGCTCTTGCATCTACCCCGATTCCTAAGTATCTAGCGGTTATCCAACGGTTCGTCAGTCGCTTCAAGAGAACTTAAGTATTTTAATTGCTTTATGAAACACCTAATTATCTGTGGTGAATATCCTCCTGCGCCCTTTCCACCCGGAGGTATTGGAACTTACGTCATGCACATTGCCCGCCTGCTTGCCGAAAGTGGCGAGACGGTACATGTAATTACGCAGCTTTGGGCAGGTGCCGCCAAGCAAATTGAGGAGAAATGCCAGGGCAGACTCATTATTCACCGTGTACCGCTTGATGATTGGGACTCCTTTCTCCTACGAAGCCCCAATTCTGAGCAACGAGCAAAAGAAGTGAAGGCGCTCTCCCAGTCCTGCTTTCCGGCTCAAGCCTTTTCCTGGCAGGCAAGCTTACTCGCAGAACAACTGGTTGAAGAAGAGGGTATTGATCTGATCGAGGCACAGGATTATGAGGCTCCTCTCTACTACTTCCAGTTGCGGCGAGCATTAGGACTCGGACCAAAACAAACGCCCCCTTGTTTAATTCACCTACACTCTCCCACAGAATTTATTGCTCAGCATAACGACTGGGATATCAGTTTGCCCAATCTGTTGACCGCCAAACGATTGGAGGACTACAGCATTGGGGCAGCGGATGCATTGCTGTGCCCCAGTCAATACTTTGCTAGCCAAGCAGAAACTCATTACGGATTAACAAAAGGAAGTATTCAAGTCATTCCTCTACCAATCGGTGATAATCCAACGCTAAAGCGCGACTCAGAAACCTGGCAGCAAGGCAACATCTCTTATATAGGACGGCTAGAGCGACGAAAAGGCGTATTGGAATGGATTGAGGCTGCGGTGGAGGTAGCCGAGAGCTATCCAACAGCTCAGTTTGAATTTATTGGGACCAACTGCCTAGGTTCTCATCGAATCAGTGGAGAAGAATTTGTTGAACGGCAAATTCCAGATCATCTCAAAGCAAGATTTCATTTTCGGGGTAGGCAAAACCGTTCCGTTTTGCCGCGTTTTCTGAGGCGATCGCGTGTTGCTGTCGTGCCATCCCGCTGGGAAAACTTTCCCAACACTTGTGTGGAGGCAATGTGTTCAGGATTGCCCGTGATTGCCTCCCCAGAGGGTGGCATGGTAGAGATGATCAAAGATGGTGAAACAGGTTGGCTAGCAAACAGCGCCAGCTCACAAAGCCTTGCCACAGTTCTCAAACGAGCCTTGGAAACCCCATCCGCTGAAATGGCTGAGATGGGTGACAAAGCTGCCTTCTCAATTCGGCAAATGTGTGACAACGAGAGAATTCTGGAGAAACATCTAGAACTCCGGCAACAGCTCGTTGATCACAAGGCAAAACGCTCTCTATGTTTGCCTGTCAATCTCCCTTGGCAAAAACAACCATTATCTAATGAGTCCGCTCACCGAGTTGCTAAAACTGACGCTGAAGGAATTGCAGTTGTAGTCTCCTGTTTCAATGATGGAGAAATCCTTGATAAATGCCTGCAAAGTTTAGCGAATCAATCTCAAAAGCCAATAAAAATAGTCATAGTAGACAGTGGCTCAACTGATGAACAAACGCTGAAAGGGCTACGGCAGGCAGAATGGGATGGCTTGCAAATTATTCAAAACAAGAAGGGAGATCCAGTTTCAGCCAAAAACCTAGGCATCAAGACTATCTTGCAGTCTGAGTGTAAGCCTTTAGGATTTGCCTTCTTTGAAGCGAAACACATCTTCTACCCCAACTTCATTGAAACTTGTGAATCAACACTCCGCAAGTGCCCAGAAGTTGGAGTTGTTTCCTGTTGGGCACGAGAGGGTGGTAGTGAACAAGCTTGGGTGAAACCTTGTCCTAGTTTTCCCTATCAATGGCTAACGAATGAAGCAGTTCCGTTCAGTGTCGTCCGAACAGAAACACTGCATGAAGTCAATCAATTTAGAGCAGAAATGCATCAAGGATATGAGGACTGGGATTTGCTCAATGCAATTCTAGCGGCAGGATGGGTTGCTGTGACACTTCCCGAAATCCTTGCCGATGATTGGTCGGGCAACAGTTCCGTTCTCAATATGCCTAGCATTCACGCTCACGGCAGAATGCGTCGAGAAATGCTGGAAAGGTTTCCAGGTTTGGTTGCTCGTGATGCCCAAGAAATTGCGCTCCTGAGTAGTTTGAACCCTGTACCGTCTATTCAACAGGAGTTGTCTACACCTCAAGGCAAGCAATTTCTGACTCAAATCATTCTTTCTTCATTCAAAGAAGCAACTTTGCGGATTCTTGGAAAAGTCAAAAGCACTGTCCTTCAAGTCTTGTCCTCTTTTCTGAAACCAATCAGAAAACAGGCAGTTTGAGGAATCTCTATCTAATTGACCAAGTCGTTCATTTTTGATTTAGACCTGTATGAATCCCTTAATATCTGTTGTCATCTGTACACATAATCGAGATCGGTATTTAGGCAAAGCAATTCGAAGTTTGCTCGATCAGCAAATGCCTAAGGATCAATACGAAATTGTCGTAGTTGATAACCGCTCAACAGATACTACAAAAGATGTAGTAGAGCAATTTTCAGCAAAAAACCCTATCCGATACATTTACGAACCAAATTTAGGACTTTCCTATGCACGTAACACGGGCTGGCGTAGCTCCGAAGGGAAGTACATTGCTTATTTAGACGATGATGCGATCGCCCATCCAGGTTGGCTCAACACGATTCTTGAGGTATTTGAGACCGTAACTCCAAGACCCGGATGCATCGGTGGAAAAGCAGAAGCGATCTGGGAAGCTCCAAGACCAGACTGGGTTTCTGATGAGTTGGTCACGGGCTTGACTGTAATTGATTGGTCAGATACTCCGCATCCCATTTCCGATCTATCCCAAGAATGGTTAGTCGGTGCAAATATGGCATTTCCCAAAGAAGTACTGGAGGAGATTGACGGATTTATCCCAGGTCTTGACCGAGCAGGCAAGAACTTGTTATCTGGAGGCGATGTTTTTCTAGAGAAGCAAATCATGCAAGCAGGATATTCCTGCTTCTATCATCCTAAAATGGCCATTGGTCATCACATTCAAAAAACCAGATTAGATCGTCAGTGGTTTCTCCGGAGATATTACTGGCAAGGGGTCTCTGATGCTGCAACTCATTTGATTGAGCAATCCCCTTCCGGAATCGGACGGCTGAAAGCTGCCGTGTTCAAAGCAATAAATCTGTTGCGATCGCCCCAAAAAATTTCTCACCTGTTGTTGCCTAGAGAAGATCCAAAACAATTTACAGAAAAGTGTTTTGCACTGATCGAAGTCGGCCACATCGTCGGACTGTTAGGAGCAGTACAAAGATAAAATGCCATGCATATTCATTTAATTCGTACCCGTTATCCGCATTGGGGTGGAAACTCTGGTATCCACCAGTTTGTTCGATACATCGATCAAAACAAATATGACATAGATACGTGGGTCGCTTCAGACAGCGATGAAGACTTTCCTCTACAACATTCAGGGTTACGAGATGTGCTGCGCCACGCAGTTCAAATGCGAGGAATTCAGTGGTACAAATTAAGTGACCTCACCGCAGAGTATAAAGCTCTGCAAAAGTGTTGGAAGCAACAAGTTGATATTGTCCATTACTTGGATGGAGAGCACTCACCACAGTTTCTACCCAGGCTGCTCAAGCTATTAGGGAAAAAGCGTCCTAAGGTCATCGCCACCTTCCACCAACCCCCTGAACTGCTTGACTCACTTCTCGATCGTTCAGTCATTCCACTGCTGGACTTTGTTACGGTAGTATCCCCTGCACAAGTTGCTTATTTTAGTGATTTGATCGGAGCTGATAAAGTTTCCTCAATTCTACATGGCATTGATACAGACTACTTTCATCCAGGTGATGAGCCCAAAGAAGACAAATTTAGATGTATCACTGTTGGTAAATATTTAAGAGATTTTGTAGCACTACGAGCCGTTGCAGAAGCACTCAGCGAGCGCAAAGACATTGAATTTCACGTTGTTTCGTCAAACGCAGATGAAGTTAAAGACTTAGCGAACGTCACCATCCATCAAGGTATCGATGATGCCAGTTTACTAAAACTCTACCAGCGATCTAATTTACTATTTCTGCCATTAACTCAATCTACTGCTAATAATGCCTTACTAGAAGGCATAGCCTGCGGTTTACCTGTAGTGTCTACTGATCTACCTTCTGTAAAAGCTTACCTGCCAGGGAAAGAAGCCATCCTAGTGCAAAACAACGATCCAAAACAACTCACAAATACAATCTTGGATTTGGTTGATAATCCAGTAGATTGCAAAGTAATGGGAGCAGAAGCTCGCAGACGAGCAAGAGAACTGGATTGGAAGAATATTACTTCTCAGTATGAAGCTCTCTATTCTCAAGCCATGAATAGTTAGCTTGTGCGGCAATAAACATAACAGCAAAGTAAAGAAAAATCTGGAGATTACGTGAACGTATCCATCGTGATCGCTGCCCATAACGCAGCAGGGACAATTGCTGAAACGCTTAATTCCCTCCTATGTCAAACTTATTTGGACTGGGAGGCAATCGTTGTTGATGACGGCTCAAGCGACGAAACAGCAGCGATCGCGGCTCAATTTACAGCAAAAGATGCCCGAATTCAGGTAGTGAGCCAACCTCAAGGAGGGGTCAGTTCAGCTAGAAATCGAGGAGTTAGTTTAGCTCAGTCCAACTGGTTACTTTTTCTAGATGCGGACGATTGGCTCTTGCCTCCTTGTCTTGAGCTATTGACAAACGTGCTGAAGTTAAACGCTGAAGTAGATGCGGTCTACTGTGGTTGGGCACGAGTTGCCCCAGATGGAAGATATATTGACCAGTACTGCTGTCCCTGCTCAGACAACCTATTTGAGGTATTTGCAAAATACTGTGCTTTTGCAATTCACACCTGCATCTTCAGACGCTCACTGTTTGAGTCAGTTGGGGGATTTAATCCTTCGCTCAAAACCTGTGAGGATTGGGATCTGTGGCAACGGATTGCTCGCACAGGGGCTTCTTTTGCAGCCGTTTACAAGGTTCTTGCACTGTATCGGATGAGACCGGATTCAGCTTCAATGAGCAGTTTCCAAGTTTTTACAGATGGTTTGCAGGTAATCACTCAAGGGCATTCAACTGATCCACGCATCTCGAACCCGGATCCCAATTACCAAAACGGATTACCCACAGACCAACTCTCCAGCACAAAGTATTACTTTGCCTGTTGGATTGCTGGACTCATGATTGGCAGCGGTAGCGATGCGCGATCGCTGCTCGAAGTTCTCAAAGATGAACCTGCTCCTGAGCTAGATCCGCAAAACATTGTCCAAAATCTCTTCCTAGCATCGCTTTTACCTACCTGCCAAACTCCAAGTGAGTGGAATGAACTTTGGGCTACTATACAAGCGCAAGTTAACAATTTCCTACTTGCTTTAGAGGAACAAACTCAAATTTCAGGATTACATCACGATGTTTATACTGCTCTTGAACAGCACTGCTCAGAGCCATTAGCAATACCAGAACGTATGGAAACTAAAGTTTCACATACTATTCAGCTTGAGATTACAGAACCCATACCTAACCTTTCCTTGCCAGAAGGGGTTGAACGCCTTCATTGCACCATTGAACTAGAAGGAACTTGTCTTGGCACATTAGAACTTCCTGTTTTTGAAGGGTATGTTCATAGTTATGTGTTGACTGATGCGATCGCCGCTGACTTTGCCTGGCAAATTATAGGGCATTTCTTTGAGCACACTGTTTATCCCTCCTTGAGTATTGAAACACAGGAAACTCGTTCATCCATTCGACGAGGAAACCTGTGCCTTGCAGAATTACCGTCTGAACAACCTATCGTTTGGTCAGAAATTCATAATCAGATTGGCTGGACAGTGTTTCTACAAGAGATTTGGGCACGTCCAGATTTGCCAGAGGCTAGCTTTTATGATCCTCAAGCGCCAGAAGAGCCGAGCACAAAGTGTTGCTTAAGTGACGGTTGGCTCACACTTGAAGTGAGTGAAACATTGCCAGACGTAAAAGTTGCAGGACAACAGCTTGACGTAGTTCTTACAGTAGGTGGAGTTGCTATTGGAGTTGTCCCGGTACCTGTTAAAGATGATGTGGTGCGATCGCAAGAACTTAGAGCAGCACTTACAGCCACCGCAGGATACGAACTCTGCTGCACAGCCGTCCGAGAAGGGCTTCTTGGCAGACCTGTTACAGAGCCAACCTCTCTCCGAGATAGACTCCTCGAAGCAGCTTCTCACAATTCGCCTACTGATGCTCTTAACCGCGTCTTATCACCCAATGAGAGAGGTGTGGTGCTAGGGCGACGTACCTTTAATGAGTTTGGGACGAGCGCTTCTCGCAGGGCGGTGTTTCCCGCCACAGTAGCCCGTGAACTGAGTGATTGTGCTTTGATGGCTGGCGAACCTGTTTTACATGTGCTGGAGTCAAGTGAACAAGCTGCTCATGTAGTCTATGCGCCTGATTTAATTTGGTGTCCCGTTCAAAAGCAAAAACCCTCTTCCACACATACGTTCCGCTCCAACACAAAACAAGCAGTTGAGGTACCGCTTTATAATCGCAGCTACTTTGAAACGACCTTTGCAACCGGTCCAACTCACTGGAATTACACCAACCAGTATGAACAAACCAAGTATGAGCAAACGCTCTCCTTGCTACCCCCCAAGCCAATCGTACGAGTGCTTGAGCTTGCTTGCGCTGAAGGACACTTCACCGCGCAGCTGGCTCCTCATGTTGAACATTTGACTGCTGCAGATATTTCTCAAATTGCCCTTGAGCAAGCGGCTGAACGGTGCGCTGACCTGAAAAACGTTGACTTCATGCATCTCGACTTCATGAAGGAACCACTGCCTGAGCCGTTCGATTTAATTATTTGTAGTGAAGTACTTTACTTTGCCAATGAGCGAGAAACCCTTCAGGACGTGGCTCAAAAGTTTGCGGATGCCCTTGCACCCGGTGGTTACTTATTAATGGCACATGCAAACCTAGTTGTTGATGAACCTGATTGTCCTGGCTTTAACTGGAACTTTCCATTTGGGGCAAAAGTAATTGGGGAAATACTAGCAACCACTCCCTCCCTTCACCTAGTTAGGGAAATCTGGACTCCACTTTATCGAATTCAGCTTTTTCAACGTAGCCCGCAGTTTCGGTGGTTCTTCTCTCAAACCGCTCCAGAGTTGATGAAATTGCCGCAACCTACACCACCCCCACCTCAAGTTGCAGCCGATGTTTTGTGGAATGGAGGTACGCCTCGCAATCAGACAGCTCAATCTGTTTCAACCTATCATCTCCCGATTCTCATGTACCATCGGGTTGCCTCTAGCGGTGCGTCGGAGTCAGCTCGCTATCGTGTCAGTCCGGCTGCCTTTGAGGAACAGGTTCGCTATTTATATGACGCAGGATACTACAGCATTACGCTAGAGGATTGGCACGCCGCAATGAAAGCTCACCGACCATTACCAGGCCGAGCTATCATGTTTACCTTTGATGACGGCTATCAAGACTTTCAAACCTATGCCTGGCCAATTCTGAAGCAGTATGGATTCACAGCGATTGTCTTTCTGGTTGCAAGTTTAGTAGGCAAAACCAATCTTTGGGACCAGGCTTACGGAGAAGAAATTCCCCTCCTTGAATGGCAGCAAATTCGACAACTAGAGAGTGAAGGAGTTGAATTTGGCTCACACTCTGCAAACCATCATCCGCTAACCACAATTCCTTATGAGGCAGTAATCCGAGAAGGAATTTGCTCACGTATGATTTTGGAGCGGGAACTGGGACACCTCGTCAAAACCTTTGCCTATCCTCACGGTGCTGAAGATCGAGTCATCCAGCATCTAATAGGAGCTTGTGGCTACTCCTTTGGATTAAGTTGCCGATCGGGATTGTGTGGTCTACAGGAACCTCTACTCGCTCTGCCTCGCATTGAAATCACTGGTTCTGATAAGTTGCGTGATTTCGTTGCAAAGCTAAATCCATGAGGAATAGCGATCGCTCTTGGACCTTAAGAACACAAATCGGTGCCAGTTAAATCGAAAATCATGGAATCAATAACAGAGCAGAAGATCATACGCTCACAACTTTTTTCAGATTGTTTCTTCTTGAGTATTGTTGTCCTAACCTCTTTAATTCTTTATATTCCGTCTCTTGGTTTTTATAGTGACGACTGGTCATTCTTAGCACCTCTTAGTCTCTCTACAGATCAATCTTTTCTAGGATTATTTCAATCTGTCTATCTACATCAACCTAATGTCCAGATGCGACCTGTGCAGGTTCTTTACATTGCAGGTCTTTATTGGTTATTTGGCTTAAATCCATTGGGATATCATCTAATTAATTGTGTATTTCTTAGCTTGGGAATCGTCTTTTTCTACTTGATTCTTAGAGAATTAAAGCAGCCACGCTTTCTTGCACTATCCATTCCGTTAGTATATGCGCTACTTCCTCACTATTCAACGAACCGATTTTGGGTAGCAGCTTTTCAAATTACTTTAAGCATGACCCTATACTTTCTAAGTTTATATGCAGACCTTGTAGCAGTACGTACCAAAACGACATTAGGACTATGGGCTTGGAAGTTGATCAGTATTGCAAGCCTTTTAATTAGTGGGTTAGCCTATGAAATCTTTTTGCCCTGGTTTCTATTTAACCCCTTATTATCTTGGTATAGGGGAAGGTTACTCAATCAATCAATTTTAAGCTATTTCAGCAAGCCAAAATTAATATTATTAATGGGAAGCACGTTCCCTTGCATAGTATTCGTATTTCTCTTCAAGAAGGTGACAACAACTCGTCAAGGAGAAATTGAGTTTAAGGAGCATTTAGGTTGGCTTTTTCAACTTCTTAAGGACGCAGTTTCAATTAGCTATGGTGATTACGGATTCAAATTACCTCGGATTGTAGGCAGTATTATTTATAGTCAAACTAACTGGGCAATATTAATATTAAGTGGCTTGGTAGGGTTGGCTGTATTCAGTTATCTATTTTATATCGTTAAACCACAGAACATCAACCTGCTCAATTACACCAACGGACTCAAATTAACTCTAGTTAGTTTCTTTATTTTTGCAGCAGGCTATTCAATATTTTTGCTTACGCAAAACGCCCAAAACTCAGCCGCAGGCATTAGCAACCGTATCGCTATAGCCTCGGCAATAGGAGTAGCACTTACTTTCGTAGGCTTAATCGGACTGGCAAGCAGTTTTATTCGTACAAATCGCTCACGTGAAGTCCTTTTTTGCCTGCTAATCGCTTTACTCTGTAGTAGTGGTTTTATAATCAACAATGCCATTGCTTCCTATTGGGCTGATGCCTACCGTCAAGAACAGAATATCCTTGCTGATATTCAACAACACCTGCCATCTTTAAAGGATGATGCTACTTTGATTCTTGACGGGATCTGTCCCTATTCCGGACCAGCAGTCGTTTTTGAGTCCAATTGGGATTTAGCAGGAGCATTGCGGATAATCTATAAAACCTACACTTTGAAAGCTGATGTCGTGACGCCTAATTTACAAGTGAATGAGGATGGACTTACCACAGCCTTATACTACGGCTCACTAGTGAGTCATTATCCCTACGAAAATCTATTGATTTACAACATTAAAGACAAATTAGTTCATGAGATAACGGATGCGGATGCAGCTTATCGCTATTTTCAAACTTTTAATGCTGACTATGACAACAATTGCCCCAAAGGAAGAGAAGGTCATGGCGTAAGAATTTTCTAAGCTATTATTTTCCCATTCAATCTGGTTAGCAACAATTCATTCTGAGGTCTGCTTCTCTTTACAAGCAGATGGTCAAAGTTGACGCGAAAATCCGGCTTGGACACCATGCTCTGGATTCCGTAATCGAATTGCTCTATCCGGTTGATTT
The DNA here is from genome assembly GCF_014695875.1 of Leptolyngbya sp. FACHB-541. NCBI lineage: Bacteria > Bacillati > Cyanobacteriota > Cyanophyceae > Leptolyngbyales > Leptolyngbyaceae > Leptolyngbya > Leptolyngbya sp. FACHB-541. The sequence continues at coordinate 217,645 of NZ_JACJPC010000027.1, forward strand.
GTACAAGGTAATTCTGCTGCCCAACAAGCCCCCTTTTGATTTTTTGGAGAGAAGTAGGTTACGTCATTAATTTGTTTTTCTACCACTTCTACTTGAACAACCCGAGGCGGTAAAAGGAGGCGCGATCGCACTCCTTGACTGGTCAAGCTGGTTCCAACCAAGGCAGCCAACAATAGTGAAATGAATAGACTTTGGTGCTGTAATTTCTTAACTTGCCATGAAGACAGCAGCCGGTTAGTAATTCTCGCCAAACTAACTTGGAGTTGTGATTGAAATAGGATAGCAGTCAGCAAAGTAGGCAAAAGAACAAAATATCCTATACCAAACCTCAACAAAGGTGCTTGCGACAAGGTGAAAGCGCTTCCAACAAACGCCAAGATTAAAATCCAACAGTAACTGAAATTCTGTTTTGCTCGTGATTCTTTGATGACATAACCCGTTGATGCAATAGATATACCGACTAATAGCACAATTAATTTACTTGAGCTGATGGAGTTAAACCATTGCCAAAACAGCCATAGATTGGAGTTGACTTGAGAGGGCGGAGGTCCAAACCAACTGCCCCAGCCACGAGTTACTTCACCAAGCGCTTGAGCTTCGTGAGAAGTGATTGCCCAGGGCAGGTTAAGACATAGCAAAGGAGAAGGATATAGCAAGCAACCAGAATTGGTTGCTCCAAAGAAAAGTATGGGTAGTAAGAGTAAAATACTGACTACACTGCCCACCAAAAATCGCCTTGAACTAAATCTTCTACCAAATAAGTACACTAGGCTAGTGACAAACAGAAGAGGCAGGGCTGTAAGCTTAATTGATGTTGCTCCAATAGCTAATATTAGGGGAATCAAATCAGCATAAAGGACTGGATGCTTCAACTGAGTAGAATTAATGGAATCGGAACTTACTAATATCACCCAAGCAACCACACCCGTCAAAAAGATAACTGGAATGTCAGGAGAGGGAGAGATTAAAACAGTTGATAAAAGCCGGGTCGCAACACTGCCCGAAATAACTATAAACAAGAAAAATACGATAAACCAGTCACTAATTTTTGATTTTTTAGTAAAGCCTTGAGTTAGACAGACTATACAATGCAAGGATGCCAGAAATATAACAAAACCATTTGTTACGGCACTAGCTCGACCTTCCAGGAAGACGGCATTGAGAGGTGCGGCAAGAGCAAACCAGGCGGAGGCAAAACCAAGTTGCTTTGAAAGCAAGGCAATACCGGGAACTGCACCAAATTCTGATAACCAACGGATTGCACCATAGTGATAAAGACCTGTATCAATCCAGGTCACTTGGCGTGTGGTTAAGGCGGCAACTCCAACGGACAGCGTCAAGATTCCTATGAGTACACTGGGGGTCAAGTGCGATCGCAGTATTGCGATTTCACATCGAACCTTTGGGAACAGCAAGGACAGGAAGCCTAGTATCGCAGCTACTAATCCTCCTACCCAGGGCGATAAAGCAAAGATAAAAGACGTTGCTAAAAGCGCAATAGAAAGGAAAACAACGCCCAACCAAAGAGAAATGATTGAGCGATCGCCCAATCTCGTGAAAATGTTTGCCTTCAAACTATTCAGCAAGGCTGTGCCAGTTAACCAGCAAACAATACTTAAAAGAGCCCAAACAGCAATAAAGTAGAGCATAAATCTAGACTATTAAACACACCAAGCTTAACAAGATTAAGTGCTTTTTCTAGATAATAAAGGCTAGTTAGTAAAATATTTGTACTGGCTTAATATGACTAGCGAGAAGTGTAGAGATACTCTTTAAAGAGTGCATAAAGGCGGCGATTGTTTAACACACAGTAGACATACAAGTATTAGTATTAATTAACACGTTAGAGATATTCCCTAGGCACTATTCCCACCTCATCTACCTGCCTTATCTTCAGCAAAATTTTCTATCCCTTCCGGGTATCACGCTTCACGAGGAATGTTCAGTGCAGTCAATTTGTGGCTCAGCTCAAGCAAGGGGATTACCCATTCAAAAAATTAGAGATAGCAAATTAGATACGTGATTTTATCCGGATAGATAAGTGGTTTGTTAGTAGAACGTCTTGGCAGAGACTTTTAAAAATTTGGAAGTACCTAGTGGCATTTTCCAGGTCCTATCTGGAGGCGAGTGAATACTTGTAATGACTTTGACCAACTCAGATGTACGTTCTTCCATAGAACCAGCAATTTCAATCGTGATTCCGGTTCACAATGGCGGTGAAAGCTTCCGCGAATGTTTGTCTAGTTTAACCAAATTTGTTCCTAACTCTATAGAAGTTGTCATTGTTGTAGATGGTGGAACGGATGATTCTTGGCGTTTAGCTGAAGAGTCTGGAGCAAAGGTCATTAAGTTCCCGACTGCAGGTGGCCCGGCCCGAGCAAGAAATGCAGGGGCGAAGGCAACTCAAGGTGACATTCTGTTTTTTGTCGATGCAGATGTCACCATTGGTGCTGACACGTTGTCGCAGGTGGCGATCGCCTTCCAAACCTATCCCAATCTTGCAGCCCTGATTGGCTCTTACGATGATGCTCCTGGCGCAACTAATTTTCTATCCCAATATAAAAACTTGTTTCATCACTATACTCATCAAACGGGTTGTGAAGAAGCCTCTACATTTTGGGGTGCCTGTGGTGCAATTCGACGAGATGTATTTTTAGAGATTGGCGGTTTTGACGAAGCGTATCGCTATCCTTCCATTGAAGATATTGAGTTAGGCTATCGACTTAAACGGGCGGGACATCAAATTTGGCTTTGTAAAAATGTGCAGGTCAAGCACTTAAAGTGTTGGAGACCCGTCTCTCTGTTGAAGGCTGAATTCTTCTACCGTGCCTTGCCCTGGACTGAGTTGCTATGGCGCGATCGCCAATTTGTCAATGACCTAAATCTCAAAACCTCAAGTCGCGTCAGTCTAGTACTGACTTATGGGCTATTGGTTGCTCTGGCTGCAAGCTTCTGGTGGCTACCTGCACTGGGTTTGGCAGGTATTCTGAGTTTGTCTTTGCTGCTGCTAAATTTTTCTGTTTATCAATTCTTTCAACACAAGCGGGGATTATGGTTTGCCGTGCGGACCGTTCCCTGGCACTGGCTTTATTTTCTCTACAGCGGACTTGCTTTTGCAATTGGCACTATTCGCTACCACATCCGCCAGTACAGATTGCCAAAGCCAAGTTCCCTCAAATCTAAAGCATCAGTCTGAATAAGCATCCATTTCTACAAATTCAGACTAGATGTTCGCCAAGGTTTTACGCTCGACGCTGGTCAACTTTAAAGGATATTGGAGAAGGATTGATGAAGCATTACCCTGTTGCAATTCTGGGAGGCGGTCCAGCTGGGTTGACTGCTGCATACCAATTAGTCAAGCAAGGTATCCAGTCTGTTGTGTTAGAGAGGTCTGACAAGGTTGGTGGAATTTCCAGAACCGAAACCTATAAGGGCTATCGGTTTGACATTGGTGGGCACCGATTTTTCACTAAAGTGACTGAGGTTGAGCAATTTTGGCACGAAATTCTGACAGACGACTTCATCAAAGTTCCTCGACTGTCCCGAATTTATTATCAGGGCAAGTTTTATAACTATCCGCTCTCTTTGTTTAACGCACTAAGTAATCTTGGTGTTGTCACCAGTTTCATGATTTTGGTGAGTTATCTCAAGGCAAAGCTAAAAGCAAAGCTGCGACCTGGAAACGAACCAGAAACTTTTGAAGAATGGGTAATTGACTGCTTTGGCTATCGCCTTTACCGCATCTTCTTTAAAACCTACACCGAGAAAGTGTGGGGCATTCCATGCGACAAAATTCGGGCAGACTGGGCTGCTCAGCGAATTCAGGGGATGTCTCTCAAAAGAGCGGTAATCAACGCAGTATTTGGCAGTCAAAACGCCAAGAGCCTAATCAAAGAATTTGACTATCCACGGCTTGGTCCAGGCATGATGTGGGAACGCTGTCAGGAAATTTTGGATAGCAAAGGCTCTCCAGTTGAGCTACACACATCGGTACTTCGGGTAGAGCGCGAAGGAACCCGCATCAAAAGTATTACAGCGCAGAGAGGCGATCAGACCTTTCAAATTGAGGCAGATCATTTTGTCTCCACTATGCCTGTCACAGCACTGTTGCATCGGCTTGATCCACCCCCGCCTGAGCAGGTTCTAGAGGCTGCTAGAGGGTTAAAATATCGGGACTTTTTGATTGTATCTCTGGTCGTCAACCAACCAGATCTATTTCCTGATAACTGGATTTATATTCATAGCCCAGAGTTTAAGGTTGGCAGAATTCAGAATTTTAAAAACTGGAGTCCAGAAATGGTGCCTGACAGCAGGAAGACCTGCTTGGGCATGGAATATTTTTGCAGCGAAGGAGACGACCTTTGGGAAATGTCAGATGCAGATTTAATCAAGCTGGCAAGCCATGAGGCGGTTGAGTTAGGGTTAGGAGTCAATGAGGGTGATGTGGAAGATGGAACGGTAATTCGCCAACACAAAGCCTATCCGGTTTACGACGGGGAGTATCGCCAACACTTACAGGTGATTCAAGATTACTTGGAAACATTTGAAAACCTGCAAACGGTTGGTCGCAATGGAATGCACCGCTACAACAATCAAGACCACTCGATGCTGACAGCGATGTTGGCAGTCCGGAACATTCTAGGTGAAAAGCACGATCTGTGGAATGTAAATACGGAACGGTCATACCACGAGGAGTTTACAAAGCAGCAGTGGTCAAGCGTTCAGGAGCAATTTAAGGAGGGGCGATCGCCCATTGAAGCAACAGTGGTAACTCCTAGTTGAAATCAAACATCCCTTAAATAGTTGTACTAACGATTCAAGGAGCGTAGACATCATGTCAGAGCCGCAAGTTACGATCGTAGTTACACCTCGTGAGCGATTTAGCCATACTCGTGAGTCGTTAGAGAGCATTTATGAATACACAAAAGTTCCGTTCAAACTTGTGTATGTAGATGGCAATTCCCCGACAAAAATTCGACAATATCTGGAAGCAAAGTCACAGGAAAAGGGTTTTGAAATTATTCGTACTAACTACTACCTTTTCCCTAACCGCTCCAGGAACCTAGGACTAGAACGGGTTGAGACTCCGTATGTCGTGTTTGTAGATAATGATGTCATCGTAACCTCGGGCTGGCTAGAAGCACTAATTCAATGCTCGGAGGAGACTGGTGCTACCGTTGTCGGGCCATTAGTGTGTCAAGAAGAACCTGTTCATGAGACGATTCACTTTGCGGGCGGTGAGTCACGGATTATTTGCGACATCAAAGGGAGACTTCGCTTGCGCGAAAAAATGTATAAGCAAGGGCGACGCGTTGCAGATATTCGTCCTCAACTTCAGCGCACTCAAACAGAGTTATCAGAGTTTCACTGCACATTAGTGAAAACTGAAGTTTTTAGGCAAATTGGTTTTTTCGATGAAGCCATGCTTAACACTAAAGAGCATGTAGATTTCTGTATGGCAGTTGCTCAGGTAGGGGGGACTGTGTATTTTGAACCAGACAGTGTTGCAACTTACGTACCCGGCAAACCCCTAAAGTGGACAGATTTGCACTTCTATATGCTGCGTTGGAGTGATGCCTGGGAGTTAGCTAGCCTTAGCCGAATGCAAGAAAAGTGGGGGTTAGCAGAGGATAGCTATTTTAAGCAAAAGTACAAGGCACTGGGTTGGAGAAGGCGCGATACAATCCTTTTGCCCCTCATTCAGAAAATTACCTTTGGTATTAAACATCGATTTCTCCAAAAGGTTTTGATGTATGGCTTGCTTGCTCCTGTAGAAAAGAGGCTTAATCGCTATCTCACGACACAGTACGCTAAGCAACATTTGCAGCAGCAACAAGTTCAAGCTCCCACACACTCTAAAATCTTAGAGACAGCTACATCCAGAAATTAGCTACGTAGCCGAATGAAGATTCTTCTGCTCCACGATTACGGTACAGCGACGGGAGGGGCTGAACTGCAAATGTTGTCTCTGCGGCAAGGATTGCGCGATCGCGGACACGATGTACGTCTTTTCTCCAGTCGAGTCATACCCGTGTCAGGGAGCCCATTACTCTCTGACTACCATTGCTTTGGCAGCAACACGCGGCTTCAAGTCTTGTCTCAAACTGCTAATGTTTCTGCCTACTTAAACCTGCGTCATGCCTTAAATACTTTTTGCCCTGACGTTGTCCATGTCCGCATGTTCATGTGGCAACTTTCGCCACTCATTCTCCCTCTACTCAAATCTGTGCCCTGCCTCTATCAAACAGCAGTCTACAAGGCGATTTGTCCGCTAGGAACTAAAGTTTTACCCGATGGTCAACCTTGCCAGCATACAGCAGGAGTCAGTTGCCTGCAGCACTGTCTGTCACCTCAGGCTTGGGTGCCTTTGATGTTGCAGCGACAGCTTTGGTTACGTTGGAAGGATGCTTTTGACCTGGTTGTCGCCCTCAGTCATGCAATGAAAGCAAAGTTGGAAGCAGAGGGAATTAGACCGGTTGAAGTGGTACACAATGGCGTATCTGAGCGTCCTATGCGATCGCCCCTCACTCACCCTCCGACTGTAGTGTTTGCCGGACGGTTAGTACCAGAAAAAGGGGTGAACGTTCTACTGCAAGCTTTTGCTCAGGCTAGACTGCAAGTGCCCAATGCACGACTGTGGATTGCAGGACAGGGTACTGAAGCAATGAATTTGCAAACCTTGGCGGCACAACTCAAAGTAGAGGATTGTGTAACCTGGCTTGGACATTTACCTCACGCTCAGCTTGAGAAACAATTTGAGCAAGCCTGGGTACAAGTTGTACCTTCTTTGTGGGAAGAACCCTTTGGTAATGTGTCAACCGAGGCAATGATGCGCGGAACGGCAGTAATTGCCAGTGCTGTTGGGGCACAGCCAGAAATTGTCAGCGATGGCACAACGGGCTTTTTAGTGCCACCGAATGACGTTCATGCACTCACTGCTGCACTATTGCGTCTGTTGCAAAATCCATCTCTAGCAGAACAAATGGGACAGGCTGGACGCAAACATGCATTCACTCACTTTAGTGAAAATCGACGCACCGATCGCTTTGTAGAGATTTATCAGCAGATTCAAGCAACAGGAAAGCACTCCCAGGGATTGAATCCATTCAAAGCTATCTCATGAGCATCAAACAAAAAGCGATCAAAGGTGTAGTCTGGTCTGCTATTCAAAGCTGGGGTAGCCAGGCAGGATCACTAATTGTTTTTTTGGTGCTAGCTCGTTTGCTATCCCCTGAAGCCTTCGGGTTAGTCGCGTTGGCCAATATATTTTTGGCATTTATGCAAATCTTCCTAAATCAGGGATTTGCTCAAGTCATTGTGCAACGGCAGAACTTAGAACCAGAACACCTAGATACTGCTTTTTGGACTAATCTTGCAATCGGCATCTTACTCACAGTTCTGGGGTTAACAACTGCTGATCGGGTTGCTGCCTTGTTTAGTCAGCCTCAGCTCACGCCAATCGTACAAGGATTCTCTCTGCTGTTTTTAGTTACTTCTTTTGGCAACATTCAGCAAGCTTTGTTGGAGCGGAACCTAGCTTTTAGAGCGATCGCCATTCGTTGGCTAGTCGGAACTTTAGCTGGTGGCTGCGTAGGTGTAATCATGGCAGTTTATGGCTTTGGCGTTTGGAGCCTCGTGAGCCAGCAGTTGGTGCAAGACCTGGTTGGCACCTTAATTCTGTGGGTTGCGAGTGATTGGCGACCAAGGTTTAAAGCTTCACTCAAACATTTTCAGCAATTGTGTAGTTTTGGAATCAGTATTTTAGGGTTCAATCTTTTAAATTTTTTAAATACACGAGCAGATGACTTTCTCATCGGTTATTTTTTAGGTTCAGTCGCTTTAGGCTATTACACGATCGCTTATCGAATATTAGGTGTAATGACCCAACTGTTGGTCAATACCAGCAACCAGGTTGCGCTACCAACCTTTTCGCGACTGCAAGAAGAACCTGAGCTTTTCCGTAAAGTATTTTATACTGCGACTCAACTCACTAGTCTAGTTGCTTTTCCTACATTTTTAGGTGTAGCTACCCTTGCACCCGAACTAGTTGTACTACTGTTTGGCAATCAGTGGCTACCTTCAATTCCCGTGCTGCAAATTTTGTGTTTTGCCGGAATGTTGCGGGCAATTAACTTCTTTAAAGGATCTGTGTTTATTGCAATGGGTAAGCCCGCCTGGACACTCTGGTTTGGCTTGTTAAATACAGCAGTCAACTTGGTTGGCTTTGCTATATCCGTGCAATGGGGAATTGTTGCAGTTGCCTCTGCCTACGCGATTCGGGGATATTTAATTTTTCCGATCAATCAATGGGCAGTTAGCCGATTAATCAAAACACCAATGCTCACTTATCTCAGTCAGTTTACGGCTCCACTTGTTAGCTCGTTAGTAATGGCAGGTTTTATCTTAGGCTCCAAACAATTACTTCAAAATTTACTCAACTCTCAAGCACTCTTAGTCGTTTGCATTCTGCTCGGAGCAATAACGTATAGCCTGAGTATCCGATTACTTTCGCCAAAGTTATTTAAAAAACTGCTGGGTATTCTTCACTTAGCTTTGTCAAAAACAAAGAGCCAAGGGGCTTAGTCAAATTTCGTTAGTTTGCTGCGTAAGTTTTGGTTATATCCATCAGCTACATCCAACACTAAACCTAGTTCTATGACACAGCATCCAATTTTCTCGATTATCATTCCCACTTACGCTCGTCCAGAGCGGTTGACAAACTGTCTGCAGGCGATCGCCCAGCTTGACTACCCAGGCGATCGCTTTGAGGTCATTGTTGTAGACGACGGTAGCCCAACTTCAATGGAGGCGGTAGTTGCTCCCTTTCGCGATCAACTACACCTGACGCTGATTCAACAAGTTAATGCGGGCCCCGCCAAAGCCCGCAACGTGGGTGCAGAACAAGCAAACGGGCAGTTCTTAGTTTTTACTGACGACGACTGCGCTCCCGTCCGGGACTGGTTAAAAGCCTTAGAGTCCCGCTTCACCACGACCCCTAACTGCATCATTGGAGGCCGCACCCTCAACGCTCTGCCCAACAACCTCTATTCCACCGCCAGTCAGGTTCTGATTGATTATTTGTACAAGTACTACAGCGTTGAAGGCGATCGCTCTAGCTTTTTTGCGTCTAACAACATTGCCCTGCCTGCTGACCAGTTTCGGGCCCTGGGTGGCTTTGATACGAGTTTTTCCCTAGCAGCGGGAGAAGATCGAGAATTTTGCGATCGCTGGCTGCATCACGGCTACCTTATGCTTTACGCCCCAGAAGTGCAGGTCTATCATGCTCACAGCCTCACCTTACCCAAGTTTTGGCAACAGCATTTCAACTACGGGCGAGGCGCATTCTGCTTTCACCAGTCCCGCGCTCGACGCAACGTAGAACAAATCAAAGTCGAACCGCTGTCCTTTTACTTCAACCTTTTGACCTATCCGCTATCACAAACCTCTCCACTTCAGGGATTACTAATTTCAGTCTTGTTTCTTCTGTCGCAGCTAGCAAACATCACTGGCTTTCTTTGGGAGCGGGCTCAGGTGACCCGAACTCGCCCCGTAGTTATTCCAAACAGGCTGTAAATCTAGCTAAAAGGGGTTTACAACCTACTCATTTCACAACAAATTTAGAACTGATTTGGCAACTTCGCTAAAAATTGACCCAAAAACCTTCAGCAGATCGGATATACTGATTGACCAACTGACAATTTGGGTAATCTATCCCTGGACAGATTTTTGCTAAAGGTAATTTCACCCTTATGGAAGACAAGCTAAAAGAGCTGATTGGACAGTCCAACGTCTGGCTTTACATTGAGAGCAGCAAAGGCTGGGTCAAAAATGCGGAGATTTTAGAGGTGGTCAATAAAACGGTCACATTCCGCTACGAGCACGAATCTGAAAGCGAGAAGCGGACTTGGGAAAAGACCACACGGATTAAGAATATCTCCGAAATCGAAGTGAAGCTGTTGTCCCTTCCCAAGGAAGACCTTCAAGTCACCGCGCTGAAAGACAGACTATCTAATCTCCTGGGTCAAGACTAAGATATGACCTCGTAGTAGCGCATCTTCGGTAGCATGGGAGGGCAATCCTTGAAACGGGGCAACTGAGCCAGTCCATGCAGCCATATAAAACCCAGCTACGGGTGCGCTACCACGAAATGGACGCACTGGGGCATGTCAACAACGCCGTCTACCAGCACTATCTAGAACAGGCGGCGATCGAACACTCAGAACACCTGGGGCTTAACCTCGATCGCTATCGCGAACTGGGTGGCTGGTTTGTGATGCGACGAGTGGAGCTTGACTATTTGCGTCCGGCGATCGCAGGCGACATCCTCGAAGTCACCACTTGGCTTCAGGAAATGCGCGGGACTCGTGCTATCCGGCGTTATGAGATTCGTAAGCAGGGTAGTGATGACCTATTGCTCAAAGCAGAGGCACTGTGGGTCTGGGTCGATGCGATCGCCATGCGTCCACGCGCAATTCCCGATGTTTTGATTGCCGCCTTTGGGCAACTTGCTCCCGCAGCCAAGGAGTAACTCAATGCAATCCCTAGAAACCTGGCAACACGACTACATCATCAGTAATGGGATTCGGCTGCATTATGTGACTCAGGGGGAAGGTCCGCTGATGCTAATGCTGCACGGCTTTCCTGAATTCTGGTACTCCTGGCGCAAGCAGATTCCCGAGTTTGCTCAAGACTACAAAGTCGTGGCACTCGATCTGCGGGGTTACAATGATAGCGAAAAACCCACAGACCAGTCTGCCTACGTCATGTCTGAGTTTATCAAAGACATAGAAGGCGTGATTCGTGGGCTGGGCTACGATCGCTGTGTGTTAGTGGGGCACGACTGGGGTGGGGCGATCGCCTGGAATTTTGCCTACGCCCATCCTGAATTGGTAGAAAAGCTAATCATTCTGAATCTACCCCATCCCGCCAAGTTTGCTGAAGGTCTACGCACCCCCCAGCAGCTTCTTCGCAGTTCCTACATCTTCTTCTTCCAAATTCCCTGGCTACCCGAACTGTTGGTGCAAGCCTCTGGCTACCAAATAGTTACTGCGGCCCTAACCGGAATGGCTGTTAACAAAAGTGCCTTCTCTGACGCAGATTTAGCTGCTTATAAAGAAGCCGCCGCTAAGCCCGGTGCCCTGACCGCCATGATCAACTATTACCGCAATCCATTTCAGCAGGGAATCGTCAACCAGGAATGGGGCGTTTTGGATGTGCCAACTCTGATGATTTGGGGCGAAAACGACACGGCTCTGGGCAAAGAACTGACCTATGGTACGGAAGCCTATGTCAGAGACTTTCAAATCCGCTATATTCCCGACTGTAGCCACTGGGTGCAGCAAGAACGCCCTGACCTGGTAAATCAATACATACGAGAATACCTGGCTAGCTAGTCAGATCTCAGTCATTACTCCCCGTAGGTTGGGTGAAGCAAAGCGTAACCCAAAGAGACCGAGGCGATCGCCTAAATTCCGCACTGTAGCCCCCAGCTTAAATTAGAAGACCCGCAATTAAGCAGGTTCAAAAATCAAACCCACGCCGAAACCGTGGGTCAAATTTGTGTCGCTTACTCGAATTGCAAGAACAACAAAGCGTTTGCAAGTTGCTGATGTCGTTGGAACCACCTTTGGCAAGCGGAATAATGTGATCTACCGAAAGTTTGGTGCTAGAACCACAGCTTTTACACTGGTGCTGATCGCGTTCCAGCACGTATTTCCTAACTTCTAACGGAATCGAAATTCGGGACGTTTTACTCATCTTGAAATTAAGAATTTAGAGTTCTAACGTGCTGATGGCGATCGCCCTAATCAACAATAGTTCGTCGAATATCATCAAGCGGTGATTCAGGTTGAGAACTTGTTTCATCGTTTTCTCCTGAAGGATTAGTCAAGTCGGGTTCATCAGGACAAAATTCTAAAGACCATCTAACTTTTCCTTTTTGCCAACCCTGATTTAAACTCAAAACCTCACAGTCCATACCCTCACCCAACCACTCTTTATGTTCTCCAGTATGATTTTGTATTGCTTCTAGTAACTCTGTTACTTTGAATGTGGTGTGATAGATTAACCTACTGACATTTTCTTTAGAAGAAATTACTGCATTTTGATCTAGTCTTTTGAATTTACTGTTCATTTTCCTCTAGGGACTTCAGTGATGATTCATTCTTGAAAGTGTTTTACAATTTTGGTTCTGTTGGGTTACGCTATGCTTCACCCAACCTACTAGAGGATGGTTTGGCGGATGTCGTCTAGGGGAGATTCAGGGACATCCAGGCAGAATCCTATGCTGACTCTAATTTTCCCTTTTTGCCAGTTTCGTTCACCAAATTTCAGGACTTCACAGGACATTCCTTGTGAGAATAGGTGGCCTTCTTCATGAGATAGTAACCGTTGGGCGATCGCCTTCACAAACTCAGTGACTCTAAGAGTTGGCGGCAAATCCAAATACTGCAAAAGTTTAGCAGATTCTACTGATAAAACTTCGTCACGGTTCAGTAGATCAAAGTTGTCTTGGTGTTGGGTTTCTTGCATAAAATTCTATTCTTTGTCTTCAACTATCATTTGACGAATGCTGTCCAAAGATGATTCTGGCTGAATAGTTTCCGAAATATCGCTTTCATCTTCTTCTAAGAATTCAAGCTCTTCTACATAAAATTCAACCTCGACTTTAATTCGAACCTTTCCTACTTTCCAACTGTCAGAACCAACCTGAAGAATTTCGCATTTTATGCCGGAATCAAACCACCTGTTATGATCATCAGTTCTATTATTGAGAACTAAAATTTTTAGATCTATTTAAATTCCTTTACTTTTAAGTTCATTGCTAAACTGGCTTGCCAGAGAACTGATAAATCTACTGCTTTCTTAAATTCCCCAACTTCGTATGTGGAATCGCCCAACACCAACACATCGTCATTTCCGCAGTTTCATTTTTCAAACTTCTCACTCATGGTAATTTTGTTCAGTTACAAATAAATGCTTGAAAGGTGAGTGTAGTTGAAGCAAATTTCTCCGGAGAGGGCGTAGCATTCGGGCGGAAATTTCTGGTTTGTTCTAGGGTTAATTTACCGAATGCTGCACCTCTACAGTTTTTTGAGCTATGGGGTTGATTTTTCAAATAGCTTTTGATGTTCTGCTTCTGCTAAAGAGGCGATCGCCCCATTCGCTTCAGCAGTGACATTAGCTTCAAGCACGTCTGAGACTTCTAGCTGAGGAGATAGGTCTGGGGTTTGTAGAGGCAGGAGCAGATCCGACCCGTTAATTTCTGGTAGCTTTTTGCGATCGAGATGCATAGATTCGAGGCAGGTGTTGATGCCTGCGATCGCCTTGTTGTAGACCGCAATTTTTTGCTCAACTTCAGCTTGCTTGCGGCGATTGGTTTTGAGTTTTTCCTCGGCTTCTTTATCGAGGATTTGAGAGAGGTAAAGCCGCGCCTGATCATACTGCTGCAAGATTGCTTCTGCTTGTTGGCTTGCACTGGTTAGTAGGTGATAGTTGAGCGTTTGGTTAATTGTTTGGCGGAAGGTGCGCATTACCGTTTCTTTCACTTTTTGCTCAAAGTCGAGCTTGAGCAGTTGGCGAATGGCGGGTTCAGCTTCAATCATGTTTTGGTAGTCGTAACCCCGGCAAGCCTGTTGCAGGGTTTGGCGCAGTTGCCACATGGAGCAGGTGCCCTCTGTGTAAAACTCGGGACGCTCACGCACATAGCGATCGCACTCCGTCCGGGCTTCGTTTACCACAGCTTTTTTCACTTGCTCCAGCAGCAGATTCAGGTTGCGCTCAATGCTGTCGTCGTTTCCTAGCAGGCGATAGAGGTTGCGGTAATATTCCTGCTGCTTGACGCGATCGGTGAGCCGATGAAAGAAGTTGGTGACGACCTCAACGGCAGATTCGACCAGTACATCTTCTAGCCCGTTTGCCAGGTAGTAGAAAGCCTCGGTCAAAATGCCCAACAGTGGCACAACGGAGTTACGTTTGTGGCTTGCCTGAGCCCGTTTGTGGACTTCGCCTACCGAGAAAGTGTTGAGCAATTCGTCTAGACGGCTAACCATTCTGGCTTTGAGTTTGAGGAAATCGCGCTCCAGGACAGAGTTGCTGTCGCTGGCGATCGCCTCATTCACTTCCCGCTCAATGTCTTTCTGGAACGCATCTCCAACCTGCTTTAGCTCCTTGCTAAGTTGCCTGAGTTCTTGTTCCTTGATTGCCTCAATGTCTTGCGGTTGGCTTTCCAATTCTCGCCAGGTTTCCAGGTAAGACTTCCGCAAACTAATGCAGAGCGGCTGCAGGTCGTCTGCCAGGTTTGCCAGCAGCAGAGGGCGCTTTTCTTCAGTTAGGTAGCGAGTTACTGCGGTACGAAATTCTTCGATGCCGCTGTCTAGAATCAGTTGCTCAATCAGCGGATCTCCCTGTTCGCTGAGAATTCGCACATAGTTTTCGTTGGGCGATTCGTAGCTTTTGACATCAATGCGGAAGCGATCGGCGGGTAGCTTGCCAGAGCTGGCGCAATAGCGGTTAAACTCGCTGACAAATTGCGGTGTTTCTTCGTGTGCGTTAGTGTCCTGAACGTTCTTAGCAAAGAGGGTATCCAGCCCAAAGCGATCGCCCCTTCCTGCTGCTTTAATCTGACTGCCGTAGAAGCCCAATAGTCCACTGGTTCTATAAACGCGGCTAGAATCGCGGAACTGTTCTTGAATCAGGTTATCGAGTCGCTGCCGCAATTGGGTGTTGTACCAGGTTTCATCGACGCGGTTAAAGACGTAGAAGAGGCGATCGCGAATACCGGGATTAGAACGAGTTCGTTCTAGCAGATCGGTTTCTTCAGTGGTCATATCGCCTGCCGACGCGGGTTTCAGCACACAGACAACGGCGGACGTATCTGAGTCTTCAATTTTGCGATAGGTTAAGTCAGCATCACGCTTGACGGGGGCATCAATTCCCGGTGTATCAATCAGAATGTTGCCATCTTTGAGCAAATCATGGTGACAGTAATATTCCACCCGCTTTAGTACAGCACTGTTGCTGCCTCGACGGGCATAGCTAGCGGCTTCCTGAAGCGTCGAGAAGTTGAAATGCTCCATTGAATAGGTCGTGTTGCTGACCGTATTAATGTGGTCGCGGTTGTTGAGCAATCCTTCGATCAGAAAATGGAGAGCGCTGGCTTGTTTCGCCCGTTCTGACTTACTCTCTCCACCTTCCTGGTGAATGATTTCCCGGCATTTTCGCCGCAGCAGATCCACCACTTCCATTTGATTGACGTTCACCGATGCAGTCAGTCCTAATCGCTGACAAAGGACGCTTGCCTGCTCTCGAATTTCTGCCTCACTCAGGAAGGTCAACACCACCCGCTCTTTGCCTGGTTCTGCATAAGCAATCTGACATTCGGTGCCAGTAGCATGCCCTTCAGCGCTGTAGAGCAATTCTCGCTCCAGCAAAGCGTTGATCAGCATCGATTTTCCGGCGCTAAATGCTCCCGCGAACACGATCTCAAAAGTGGGGGCGATCGCCTTTCTTAAGGACGTATGAATCGCGGTCGTGTTTTGTTGCGATCGCAGCGAAGGTTCCTGGTTGAGCAATTGCAACAGTGCATCAACTTGCTCTTGCAGACTTTGGCAGGAGGGCAATTCGTCCATCGGTAGTGGAGTCCTTATGTGGGAAATGCTTGACGATAAAGAGGGATACCTTGCCCAGCATTCCCACTCCACATTTCAAGATTGAAGTGGTGGTACGGATTTCAACCCATACTGATAGAAAATTCAGACCTCGCAGCTAGCTGAGTACTCTAAACTTGCCGCAGTACAACAGCAAACTCATGACAATACAGCTTTAATTCGAGCTAACAATTCACTGGTGTTGAAAGGTTTAGTGATGTAGTCGTTTGCACCTGCTTCTAGCCCCCAGGTTTTGTCAATGTCCTGGTCTTTGGCTGAGAGAATCACAATTGGCACATTAGAAAAGGCCCGAATGCGCCAGCAGACCTCCATGCCGCCGACTTCTGGCAGCATCAGGTCAAGCAAAATCACATCGGGAACTTGCTTATGAAACTGCTTAATTGCGGTTGCTCCGTCTGAGGCAGTTGTAACGTCATAGCCTTCTTTTCGTAAAGCGTAGCTGAGGCTATCTCTTAAAGGAGCTTCATCATCTACGATTAATACGTGTGGCATGGTTCAGATGAGTTTTTAACTTTTGTATCCTCTCTGACATTTTATCCTTAATGGTAGTTGTCACCTACTTCTAAGGTAGTGACCATTTTGTTCCTGAGCGGCTACAGCCAAGCTATTGAGCTCGGAGGTCTGCCATCAACAGATTGATCCGCTCTGCCACATCCGCTTTTCCTTCTGGGTCAGCATTATGCAAAAAAATATCGAGAACAAACCAGCGGCAAAGAGCAGGGTCAATTTGTACCAGGTTAAGCATGACTGCGTTTAAAACTTCTGTCACCAGGTCATCAGGAAGCCGGCGAATTTCGTCGCAGATGGCGATCGCTTCTTCAGTTTTCTGGGTTTCTCTTGCCGCCACCATTACCTTAACCACTGCATTAACCAGCTTGCCTAAGTCATTTTCCAAATCGTTCATGTTTTGAGAACTGTTAATAATCGCTAAGTTGATCAAATTCAAAATAAATTTATGTAAGAAGGCGGAAACACGGCACACCACGCTTCCGCCTTCACCATAATTTTTTCGTGAATCCTAACACGGGAGTTGAAACAGTTTCCACAGCAATAAACCCCTTATCCTCCCTTTTCCGTGGAAAGAGCTGTACTAGTGAAAACAGAAAGAAACGGCATCTATCTTTTGGCAGAGATGTTTCTTCCTGTTCCTGCCCGATAATATTTGAGGAGTGAGACTTGCCCGACAAGTCTTTATTTCTCCGCGCTCAACAGTGATCAGACAAGAAATGTCATTGATGTTACCGAACCAATCGAAGAACTGGAAAAGTGTCTTAGTAGGAACGCTTTCCAGTTAGCATGGGTCATTGTTGTAACCTCACGTTTCAACCTCAGGTGCATTAATCTCCTTGCTACTCTCACTTAATTTGCCTCACGTCTTAATAAGGATTAAGCCATGCCGACCGTGACAGCCAACAGTGACACTGACAATCTTGACCCCAAGCAACTTTTAAGAGTGCTGACTGAGGTAAAGAAAGGAAACTTTTCGGTAAGAATGCCTAATGACCAAACGGGCATTTCTGGAAAGATTTCTGACACGCTGAATGAAATCATAGAAATGAATCAGCGCATGGCTCAGGAGTTGGAGCATGTCAGTACGGTAGTGGGCAAAGAGGGCAAGATTGACCAGCGAGCTTCTTTGGGCAATGCCACAGGTTCCTGGACAGCGTGTGTTGAGTCGGTCAATACCTTAATTACTGACCTGGTGCAGCCTATGGAGGAAACCACCCGTGTAATCCGGGCGGTTGCTAGTGGTGACTTGTCACAGTCGATCGCCACTGAAATTGAGGGACGACCGCTGCGAGGTGAATTCCTACAAACCGCGCAAATCGTCAACACGATGGTGGGGCAGCTCAATTCCTTTGCCTCTGAGGTGACGAAGGTAGCTAGAGAGGTGGGCACCGAAGGCAAACTCGGTGTACAGGCAGAAGTGGAAGGCGTTGCCGGAACCTGGAAAGACCTCACCGACAGTGTGAACTCAATGGCGGGCAGCTTGACGGCGCAGGTGCGAAATATTGCCGAAGTCACAACGGCGATCGCCAACGGTGACCTCTCCAAGAAAATCACCGTAAATGTGAAAGGAGAAATCTTAGAGCTGAAAGACACGATCAATGTGATGGTGGACCAGCTCAACTCCTTTGCCTCTGAGGTAACGCGGGTCGCGCGAGAAGTTGGGACAGAAGGCAAACTCGGCGTACAGGCAGAAGTCCGAGGCGTTGCCGGAACCTGGAAAGATTTGACCGATTCCGTCAACTTCATGGCGGGCAGCTTGACGGCGCAGGTGCGGAATATTGCTGAAGTCACGACGGCGATCGCGAACGGCGACCTCTCCAAGAAAATCACAGTAGATGTGAAAGGCGAAATTCTGGAGCTAAAAGACACGATCAACGTGATGGTCGATCAGCTCAACTCCTTTG
The DNA here is from genome assembly GCF_014695875.1 of Leptolyngbya sp. FACHB-541. NCBI lineage: Bacteria > Bacillati > Cyanobacteriota > Cyanophyceae > Leptolyngbyales > Leptolyngbyaceae > Leptolyngbya > Leptolyngbya sp. FACHB-541. The sequence goes on from NZ_JACJPC010000027.1 coordinate 235,727, forward strand.
CCTCGGAGGTAACGCGGGTCGCGCGAGAAGTAGGAACGGAAGGGAAACTCGGTGTACAGGCAGATGTAAAAGGTGTCGCCGGAACCTGGAAAGACCTCACCGATTCGGTGAACTCGATGGCAGGCAGCTTGACGGCGCAAGTACGAAACATTGCGGAAGTCACGACAGCGGTGGCAAACGGCGACCTGTCGAAGAAAATCACCGTGGATGTGAAGGGCGAGATTCTGGAGCTAAAAGACACGATCAATGTGATGGTGGATCAGCTCAACTCCTTTGCCTCGGAGGTAACCCGGGTCGCGCGAGAAGTGGGAACGGAAGGGAAACTGGGTGTACAAGCAGAAGTCCGAGGCGTAGCCGGAACCTGGAAAGACCTGACCGACAGTGTGAACTCAATGGCGGGCAGTTTGACGGCGCAGGTGCGAAATATTGCCGAAGTCACGACAGCGATCGCGAACGGCGACCTGTCCAAGAAAATTACTGTTCAGGTCAAAGGCGAAATTCTTGAACTGAAAGACACGATTAACACGATGGTCGATCAGTTAAGCGGCTTTGCCTCAGAGGTAACGCGGGTGGCGCGAGAGGTGGGTTCAGAAGGCAAGCTGGGTGTGCAGGCAGACGTGCGCGGTGTAGCCGGAACCTGGAAAGACCTCACCGACTCCGTCAACTTTATGGCAGGCAGCTTGACGGCGCAGGTGCGGAACATCGCCGAAGTCACGACAGCGGTGGCGAACGGCGACCTGTCCAAGAAAATCACCGTCGATGTGAAAGGTGAGATTCTTGAACTGAAAAACACGATCAACATCATGGTTGATCAGTTAAACTCCTTCGCCTCTGAGGTAACGCGGGTGGCGCGAGAGGTGGGAACAGAAGGAAAACTGGGTGTGCAAGCCGAAGTCCGAGGAGTAGCCGGAACCTGGAAAGACCTCACCGACTCGGTGAACTCGATGGCGGGCAGCTTGACCGCGCAAGTGCGGAACATCGCTGAAGTCACGACAGCGGTGGCGAACGGCGACCTGTCGAAGAAAATCACGGTGGATGTAAAGGGCGAAATCCTCGAGCTGAAAAACACGATCAACACGATGGTGGATCAGTTGAGCGGCTTTGCTTCTGAGGTAACCAGGGTGGCGCGCGAGGTAGGTTCAGAAGGCAAGCTGGGTGTGCAAGCCTATGTGCGCGGTGTAGCGGGTATCTGGAAAGACCTGACTGACTCCGTGAACTTCATGGCAGGCAGCTTAACAGCGCAGGTACGAAACATCGCCGAAGTGACCAAAGCGGTGGCGAACGGCGACCTGTCGAAGAAAATTACGGTGGATGTAAAGGGCGAAATCCTCGAACTGAAAAACACGATCAATACGATGGTGGATCAGTTAAATTCCTTTGCCTCTGAGGTAACGCGGGTGGCAAAAGAGGTAGGCACGGAGGGAATTCTGGGCGGTCAGGCAGATGTGCGCGGTGTAGCCGGAACCTGGAAAGACCTGACCGACTCGGTGAACTCAATGGCAGGCAACCTCACCGCCCAAGTGCGAGGCATCGCGAAAGTCGTGACGGCGGTGGCAAACGGCGACCTGAAGCGAAAGCTAATGCTGGAGGCGAAGGGCGAGATCGAAACCCTGGCAGACACAATCAACGAGATGATCGATACGCTGGCGACCTTCGCTGACCAGGTAACGACGGTGGCGCGGGAAGTAGGGATTGAAGGAAAACTGGGTGGTCAGGCAAAGGTTCCTGGTGCGGCAGGTACGTGGCGCGACCTGACCGACAACGTGAACGAACTGGCGGCAAACTTGACCACACAGGTGAGAGCGATCGCCGAAGTAGCAACTGCTGTGACCAAGGGCGACTTAACCCGGTCGATTTCCGTTGCCGCAGAAGGCGAGGTGGCGATCCTCAAAGACAACATCAACCAGATGATCGCCAACCTGCGCGAGACGACGCAGAAAAACACCGAGCAAGACTGGCTCAAGACCAACCTGGCTAAGTTCACTCGCATGTTGCAGGGGCAACGCGACCTGGAAACAGTGTCCAAGCTAATTCTGTCGGAACTAGCTCCCCTGGTATCGGCGCAGCACGGCGTATTCTACTTGATGGACGGTGGCGAACAGCAAGAAGCTTGCCTGAAGCTGCTCAGCACCTACGCTTACCGAGAGCGCAAGCATCTAGCCAATCGCTTCCACCTGGGTGAAGGACTGGTGGGTCAGTGCGCTTTAGAAAAAGAGCGGATCTTGATTACCGAAGTACCTCATGACTACGTCAAGATCAGTTCGGGTTTAGGGGAAGCTTCACCGCTGAATCTGGTGGTTCTGCCCGTTCTATTTGAAGGGCAGGTAACGGCTGTAATTGAGCTAGCTTCCTTCCGCCGCTTCAGCGAAATTCACCTCACTTTCTTTGACCAACTCACCGAAAGTATTGCGATCGTACTCAACACGATCGCCGCCAGTATGAGAACCGAGGAACTGCTGAAGCAGTCCCAATCTCTGACCGAAGAACTCCAGAGCCAGCAAAAGGAGCTAACCGACACCAACAAGCGACTAGAGCAACAGGCTCAGTCACTCAAGGCATCGGAAGAACTGCTGAAGAGCCAGCAAGAACAGCTTCAGCAAACCAATGAGGAGCTAGAAGAAAAAGCTGAACTGCTGGTACTGCAAAACCGCGAAGTGGAGCGTAAAAACAGCGAGATTGAACAGGCTCGACAATCTTTAGAGGAAAAAGCTGAACAGCTTGCCATGACCTCAAAGTACAAGTCTGAGTTTCTGGCTAATATGTCCCACGAATTACGCACCCCGCTAAATAGTCTGCTGATTTTGGCGCGGCTGCTGACTGAGAATAATGACGGCAACCTCACCAGTAAACAGGTTGACTATGCTCGCACCATCTACTCTTCTGGCAACGACCTACTTGGCTTAATCAACGATATTCTCGACCTGGCAAAAATTGAATCTGGCACTATGTCGGTGGATGTCAGCCAGATTCACTTTAACGATCTGCGCGACCAGATTGAGCGAACCTTTCGACAAGTGGCCCAGGACAAAAAGCTGGAGTTTTCGATTGAATTCGCCGAAAACTTACCTTCGGCACTTTACACCGATCCCAAGCGACTCTTGCAAGTATTGAAGAACCTGTTGTCTAACGCCTTCAAATTTACTGAGCAAGGGCAAGTGTGTCTGCGGGTTGGGGTGGTGAGTCAGGGCTGGAGTTCTCAGCGATCGCCCCTCTCTAGAGCTAACTCAGTAATTGCCTTCTCAGTTACCGACACGGGCATTGGCATTGCCCCTGAAAAGCAACGCCTGATCTTTGAGGCCTTCCAGCAGGCAGATGGCACAACCAGCCGCAAGTATGGCGGCACAGGGTTGGGGCTATCGATTAGCCGAGAAATTGCTCAGATGCTAGGCGGAGAAATTTCTCTAGTCAGCCAACCGGAGCAGGGCAGCACATTCACCCTCTATTTACCCCAGACCTATGTAAGCCCAGAGGACAAGCCCCAGGACCCCATCACCAGAACCCTCAGAAACGCTGAGTTGGTAACCACCTCTATCAGCTCTAGCGGACTAACAAGCCTATCGCTTTCTGGCACCAGTAGCTTGCCTGCCGCCGATATCGAAGACGATCGAGGCAACATCGAACCGGGCGATCGCGTTCTCCTGGTGATTGAAGACGACCTCAACTTTGCCCGAATTTTACTCGACATGGCGCGATCGCAGGGCTTTAAGGGCATCGCCGCCAGCCGCAGCGACGTAGGACTGATGCTCGCGAAAGAGTTTAAGCCCGCTGCGATCATGCTCGATATTCGTCTACCTGTGATGGACGGTTGGACGGTACTCGATCGGCTAAAGCGTGACCCTGAGACTCGCCATATCCCTGTTCACATGATGTCGGTCGAGGAAGGGAAGCACAAGAGCTTGAAGCTAGGGGCGATCGCCTACCTGCAAAAGCCCGTCAGCAGTGAATCTCTGTCAAATGCGCTGACCGACATCAAGAGCTTCATTGATCGTCCAGTCAAGCATCTGTTGCTGATCGAAGCCGATGAAATGCAGCGGCACAGTATCGTAGACCTGATTGGCAACAGTGACGTTAGCACGACCGCCGTCAGCAGCGGCTCCGCTGCCATCGAAGCACTGCAATCAGGGCACTTTGACTGCATCGTGCTAGACATGGGCTTGCCCGACATCTCTGGTCTAGAACTGCTGGAGCAAATCCGCCGTGAAGCCCCTAACGCCAATTTGCCCATCGTTATCTACGTCGGCAAAGAACTGTCCGCGCAAGAGGAAATTCAACTTCAGCAACTTGCCGAAACGACCGTCGTGCGAGAAGTCCGCACCCCCGAACGGTTGCTCGATGAAACGTCTCTATTTCTGCACCGAATTCAAGCCAACCTGCCTGCCCCCAAGCGGCAGATGCTAGAGCAGTTGCAGAAGTCTGACCCCATCCTCGCCAATAAAAAGGTGCTGATTGTAGATGACGACATCCGCAACATCTTTGCCCTAACCAGCGTGCTAGAGCGCTATCAAATGCAAATCATTCATGCTGAAAATGGGCGAGATGGCATTGCGCTGCTGCAATCTATGTCAGATGTTGACCTGGTATTGATGGACGTGATGATGCCTGAAATGGACGGTTACGAAACCATGCAGGCAATTCGTCAGGAAGAGCGTTTCAATGATCTTCCGATCATTGCCCTGACGGCAAAGGCGATGATGGGCGATCGCGAGAAATGCATTGAAGCGGGCGCATCTGACTACATCACCAAACCCGTCAACACGGATCAACTGCTGTCGCTGCTGCGAGTTTGGCTGTATCGGTAGGGACGAGGGATGGCGATCGAAGGCTAATGATTCGGGAGGGGCGGTTCGCGAACCACCCCTCCGTGGGTTTGTGGCTTATAAAAGTAGAAATTGCTGTGAATGGGTATTAGATGAATTGACGAAGCTTTGACGAAGCTTTGAGGTCTGCCAATGAACCTCCAAGGTTCACAAACGAAGCTTTGAGTCTAATGATATAAACCCTGGAGCTTCGCCGATGAAGCTTTAGAACTCGTGAATGAAGCTTTGAGCTTCGTAAATAAACCTTAGAGCTTCACCAATAAAGCTTTGAGGTTGGCGAATAAATCCCTCATGTTCACCGACGAATTCTTACAGCGGGTTTCACTTGGATAAACCACAATCTTTTGTAAGGGCGAACGGCCGTTCGCCCCTACGATGTGGCTGACTCATCTGAAAACGGCTGTAAGCTGCATGAATGAACTTCCGAGCTTCGCGAGTAAATCTTTGAGCCTATGAACAAATCTTTAACCCTGACCGATTAAACTTTGAGTTTAGCGAGTGAATCTTTAAGCTTGGTGAATGAGTCTTCTAATTTGTTGAGTAATTGAGGTGGGTTGGCGAGTCCTTTGACACAATGTCCTACCGTTCTGCATCCCCAATCCCTGATCGCTAGCCCCCAATTTCCAAAACTGGCGTAAGTTCATGCAGTCTGAAACCCAAGTCAATATTCTCCTGGCAGATGACGAACCGGAAAACTTAATCGCGCTAGAAGCTGTGTTGGAAGGGTTGGGGCAAAACCTGGTTAAAGCCAATTCGGGCGAAGACGTTTTGCGATACCTGCTCTATCAGGATTTTGCGGTAATTTTGCTGGACGTGCAGATGCCCAAGCTGGATGGATTTGAGACGGCGATGATGATTCGCCAGAGAGAGCGATCGCACCATACCCCAATCATTTTCCTCACGGCCTTTAGCACCAGCGATAGCCTCATGTGCAAAGGCTATTCTCTGGGGGCCGTAGACTATTTGTTTAAACCGATTGACCCGGTCATCCTGAGTTCTAAGGTGTCCGTCTTTGTAGACCTCTACAAGAAAACGTTAGAAGTCCAGCGCCAGGGCTTAGAACTAGCAGCCATCAATGCCGAACTGCGGCAGAGCGAAGAGCGATTTCGCACGCTCAGCGCTTGCTCTCCGGTTGGCATCTTCCTCACCGACATAGAGGGGCACTGCACCTACGCCAACCCCCGCTGTCAAGAAATTTGTGGCTTTAACCTGCAAGATAACTCCAGTCAAGGCTGGCTGGACTTTGTCCACCCCGAAGATCAGGAAAGGGCGATCGCCAACTGGCTGACTCATCTCCGAGACGGACATGAATATTCAGATGAATTTCGGTTGCAGCGACAGGACAGTACTTGCTGGTTGCATCTCCGCTCCTCTCCCATGCTTTCCAATGTGGATACCTTAGTTGGACACGTCGGCACTCTGGAAGACATCACTGAGCGCAAACAAGCCGAAACCGCCCGCGCTCAGATTATCCAAGAGCAGGTCGCCCGTCGCGAAGCAGAAACCGCCAATCGGCTAAAGGATGAATTTCTAGCAGTGCTTTCCCACGAACTTCGCACTCCCCTGAACGCCATCCTGGGCTGGTCGCGTCTGTTGCTAACCAAGGACTTTGATGCAGAAAAGACCCTTCGCGCTTTAGAAACCATCGAGCGCAACGCCAAATCTCAGGCAGAGTTAGTCGAAGACATTCTAGATGTTTCCTTAATCATTCAAGGGAAACTGCGTCTTCAACTTCAGCCCATTGACCTGATTCAGCTCATTACAAGCGTGCTAGATTCCCTTCACCCCATTGCTGAATCTAAGTCAATTCAGTTTGAAACTGAGTTTGATGCAACTGCCGCAAATACTGCGGGAGACTCAGGACGGTTGCGACAAATCTTACGAAATCTGCTGTCTAATGCGATCAAATTCTCACCAGAAGAGGGCAAGATCAGAGTTCGTTTGACCAAACAGCAAGATGACGAGAAAAGCTTTGCTCAGATTCAAGTGATCGATCACGGCATCGGCATTGAACCCGATTTTTTGCCCTATGTATTCGATCGCTTCCGTCAGGCAGACAGCAGCACCACCCGATCTTATAGCGGCTTAGGCTTAGGACTGGCGATCGTCCGCCATCTCACTGAGCTACACGACGGTACCGTTCAAGCTGAAAGCGCAGGCGAAGGCAAGGGAGCAACATTCACCGTTAACCTGCCGCTCCTCGAACAGCCAACCTAGCTCACATCGTAGATTGCGTGGATGGGTCAGCAATAGCGTAATGCATCACTCTTTTCTTCGTGCGTTACGCTGTCGCTAACGCACCCTACCAAAACTGGAAAGGTGAAACGGATTGAAGTTTGTGTCCGTGTCGTAGTAATCTTCCCGTTCCTGTTGCTTAAGCCAACTCGTGAGCCAATAAGTTGCGGGAGTAAAGAGAATTTCCACGCCGCACTTAAACAAATAGTTTGAAACAATCAGCGTCAGCAGCAGACTATTGGGAACCACGTTGGTGAAGGCAACTAGGATAAAAATGGTGGTGTCTACGAGCTGCCCGATCAGCGTAGAACTGATAGTTCTCACCCAAAGCTGTCTGCCACCCGTGAGAATCTTGAGCTTTGCCAAAATGAAAGAGTTAGAAAACTCACCTGCAAAGTAAGCCACTAGACTGGCAGCTACGATGCGAGGAGTCAACCCTAAAATTTTCTCGTAAGCTTCCTGGTTAGTCCACTCTGCGGCAGGCGGCAATGCCCCTACCACAATTAAAGTGATAGACAATAGCAAGGCTGAGATAAAGCCGAGCCAGATTACTTTGCGCGATCGCCCATAGCCATAAACTTCTGTCAGCACATCGCCAAAGATGTAACTTAGCGGAAACAAAATCGTCCCGCCATCGAAGGTGAATGGACCCAGGTTGACAATTTTGGTAGACGTAATATTTGAAATCAGCAACACCGTCACAAACAAAGCAGTGATGGTGTCTAGATGCTTAAATGACTTGGACACAATGCTGATAATTCTCGCTAGATAGGATGCTCAGCTATTGTAATAGACCTGTTGAAACATATTGCCTGCTGTAAGGGCGAACGTCTGTTCGCCCCTACCGCTAAACTCAGGCAACGACCTGTTTGAGGTGATCTGCTAGACGAATCGCTAAGGCTGCTAACGTCAGTGTTGGGTTTGCCGCTGGGGAAGTGGGAAAGACCGACAGGTCACAGGCATAAAGGTTGTCATAGCTGAGGAATTTCAGATCGGTGTCCACCACTCCACTGTTATCAGCGCCCATTCGCAGTGTGCCGACTTCATGGGCAACGCCACCCAATCCAGCTTGCTTTAAGTCCAAGTTGTTGTTGGGTAGTGGTACACCACCTAACGTAGCAATCACCTGATCTTTCAACGCATTTGCTTCACCTAAGAAGCGATCGCTCTCTGGGCTACGCTGCATCTGCACCACAGGTTTGACAAAAGACGGTCCCGTTTGTTGAACGGTGTTCGTCTCCATCAGTGGCACATTAAATAGAAACACCAGTTCACACAGCATCATGTTATTTCTCAACATTTGCTGTTGTACGAGAATGTCATCGTCCACATAGCGCCCCTGATTAAAGTCTGCTCCTAGCTCTAGCACCATGTTGAAGGCGTGTTGATCGGCTGAAATGGACTTGTGTTGTAACAGGATTTTGCTGGAGTCGATAGCGCTAAAGAAAGGTGAGTTTGCCGGAACAGCAAAGTGAGTGAAGTAAATCGGGTGGTCAGTGATTCCCACGCCAATCTTGCCGTTGGGGTCGAGCAGTCCACTGAGTTGAGCAATCTTAGTGCTCTCTATGGTGCCTGCTGACAGCACCACAGTTTTAGATTGGTAGGTACGATATTTCTGAGCAATCAGGTCATAGGCGACTACTCCCGTTACTGAAGTTCCGGTGGTTTGTAGCTCCACGACGGCATGATTCAGGTTAATCGAAAGGTTGCCATCACCAGCAGGATTATCCGTTAGCTTTGACTCCATCAACAGGTCAGCAGTAGAAAACATGCCGTTGGGAATCAAGCTGCCGTTGCTGTATTGCACTGCCATTGGTGCATCAAAGTGATTGAAATCAGGAAATTGAGTCCGCAGCGATCGCTTCACCTGTTGATGATAGTTTGAGGGAGCCTGCGGAACGCGGTTCATCAGATCTTCAGCCCGCTGATAGCCGCTGTCTTCCAGATACCATTTGATTTGGGTTGGCCACTGATCCATTTCCCAGGACAGCATTCGGGGAATTAGCCCGCCCCAAAAGAGCGATCGCCCACCCAGGTTGAACGCCTGCCCACCAATGAAGTTAGAACCGGGTGCGTTGGCATAGTTGTCAATTTTAAACTCATCATAGAGTCCCCAAACGTGTTTATCAAACTGCCCCACGCGATGTTGGCGGGGCAAGTTTGCCACATGGCTAGGAAACAGATAGCTGCCTGCTTCCAGCACCAGTACCTTCATACCTAGATCAGAAAGCTGGTCTGCCAGAATGCCACCGCCGATACCAGAACCGACGACGATTACATCAAATAGGTCTGCCTCATTTAAATTGGGTTGAAAAAATAACTGCTGCACATGAGAGTTTTCCACTACCATTTCCTGACGGGGTGGAAAGGTGACTTGCGCTTCGGTGTAAATGTAATTACCACCCAGCACAGGCACTAGAAACAAGTTAGGCTGATTCATCCAGTAAGTTTGTTCCAGCACAAACTTAAATGTCATGCCGCCATCGTAACGAGCTTCGGGCAGATCAAATCGCCACTCATCATTCTCATAGATGCCGGGAATATCTTGGTCCCAGCCATCCACATTGTTGCGTAAGGTGATTTGCAGGTCAGGACGGTAGTTGATGGTTTGAAACCGAATTTGAAACATGGGGCTTTTGTCCACTAAAGTTTATGCAGCATCAACTAAAACAGCCGAGGGCATAGGGAAGCGTTGGAGTTGCGTTTGCCGATTCTCAACTCTCAATTGCTTGTAGTGGAAACGCAGTGCTGTTTCGTCCTTCCGGAATATTGCGGGAAGGAAATGTCAGCGATCGCTAGGAAAGACGAGGGAAAGTTTAACCGTCGGCCAAGGGTACAGCCTGCACTTTCAGATCCACGCAGTTGCACCTTAAGATAGAGGTTTATATTTTTCTATCCCAGTGCAACTTCCTGATACCTTTCAGTCTGTTCCATCGAAATTAGAGCTTGATTCTGCTTCAGACCATCCCAACATTGATGCTGTTTTAGAGCAGTTCAATCACTTTGGCGTGCAGCTTGGCTTAGAGCGGATTCAGCGCCTACTGGCAGATCTAGGCAATCCTCATCAGCAAGTACCCATCATTCATGTCGCTGGCTCAAATGGCAAAGGCTCGGTTTGCGCCTATCTTTCCTCGATTTTGACAGAGGCAGGCTACCGGGTTGGGCGCTATACGTCTCCTCATTTGGTGAGTTGGAATGAGCGGATTTGTTTGAATGAAGCGCCAATCTCCGTCGCCGATTTACACCATTTACTGTTGCAGGTGATTGCTGCAATCCAGGAGCCGGAGGAATCCCCGACTCAATTTGAAGTGATTACGGCTGCGGCGTGGCTCTATTTTGCTCAGCAGCAGGTTGATGTTGCGGTAATGGAAGTTGGTTTGGGTGGGCGATTGGATGCAACGAATGTGTGCGATCGCCCCCTCGTCAGTGTGATCACGTCCCTCAGCCGCGAACACTGGCAGCGTCTCGGACCCACCCTGGCAGACATTTCTCGCGAAAAAGCAGGCATCCTCAAACCCAACTGCCCCGCTGTCATCGCCCCCCTGCCCACCGAAGCCGAACCTGTGATCAAACAGCGCCTCGCTGAACTTAACTGCCCTACTGTCTACCCTCCAGCCGCGCAACTTTTCACCCCTGGTTGGGCTCTCTACCCCAACCCCCAATCCCCTTTACCTCTCAAATTCCCCCTACCCCTGCCCGGTGCCCATCAACTGATCAATTCTGCTCTGGCGATCGCCACCGTCCAAATTCTTCAGCAGCAAGGTTGGGAGATCTCCGAAGCAGCAATCGTCAGCGGCATGTCCAAAACGCAGTGGCCGGGGCGGCTCCAGTGGATTACCTGGCAAGAGCAGCCCGTGTTAATTGATGGGGCTCACAACCCGGCAGCGGCGATCGCCCTGCGACACTACATCGACAACAGCGAAAAAGTGCGCCAGCCAATCCATTGGGTAATGGGAATGCTGACCACGAAGGATCATGCCGATGTGTTTAAGGCTTTGCTGAGAGGGGGCGATCGCCTCTACCTGGTGCCTGTCCCCGACCACCTTTCAGCGGAACCGGAAGCACTGGCAAAACTAGCATTGGAAATTTGTCCCGACCTGGCAAGTTGTGAAGTGTGTGAAGATGCGATCGCTGCTCTGCAAACTGCAACAAAAACCGGGGCAACAGAATTTACCCCGGTTTTGTGCGGTTCGCTCTATTTAATTGGGCATTTCTTTCGGCGTGTTTTTGAAGAAACACAATGATGCAGATGAAAATTTAATTAGAGAATTCCTTGTAGGGGCGAACGGCCGTTCGCCCTTACGTTCAGGACTACCGATTGTTCCATTCCGACTCAGCATCAGCGATCGCCTGCTCAACCGTTTTTTGGTCGAGCATAGCAGCCTGCAAATTGTCGTAGATGATGCCTTGCAGTTTCTTCACATCTTTAATCTGCGGTAGCAACACCTGAGCATCTTCCATCTGGCTGGCGCTCACCACCCGTGCCCGATCGGGAGGCGTAACCTCAGCAGGCAGAGCGGTAAAATAGCCGTCTTTCAGTGCTTCAACCGTTGAAGGCAGGACGTTTGCAGCTTTTGCGAAGGCAAGCTGATTTTCATTGTTGGTGACAAACAGGGCAAACTTTACGGCGGCATCGGGCTGATCGGTCGATTGCGGAATCACTAGATTCATTACGGCGACGCTCTTTGCTCCGGTTGAACCCGTGATTTGAGGAGCTACACCCGATACCTGAGCGATCGCTGGCGCATTTGTAGCGACTGTTTCTAGGAAGTGAGGACTAGAGGACAGCAGCGCCACTTCTCCCGACTGATAGAGTTCGATCGCCCGTCGATGTCCCTGAGTCAACACCTCTCTGGGTAGCAGTCCGTCCTTGTACAAATCCACCCAGTACTGAAAAGCGGCTCGACCTTCGGGGGTGTTGAATGCAGCCTGTCCTTCCTCATCCACAAGCTGAACGCCCATCTGAGCAAACGACTGCAACACCTCGGCAGAATCTTCCGGCACAAACGTCACAAAGAAAGCATACTTGCCCGTTTCGTCGTTGACCGCGCGAGCGACCTCAGCCAGATTTTCGTAAGTCGAAACCTGCTCCCACTCCGTATCTTCTGCCGCCGGAAGCGGGATGCCAGCCTGTTCTAAAAGCTGCTGGTTGTAGATCGTAACGCTCGTGGTGAGATACCAGGGAATGCCAAAGCTTTTGCCGTCCAGCGTACCCGCTTCCCAGATCTTGGGCAAATATTGCTGCTGCTGTTCGGGTGAAATCTTGTCTCCCAAATCTAACCAGGCATTTAAACCAGCGAGTTGAGCTGCAAAATCAGGGTTTAGATTCACGACATCAGGCGCAGTACCCGCAGAAACAGCAGTAAGAATTTTGCTTTGCATATCTGCCCAAGGCACATCCACCCAGCGCACCTTTGTCTCCGGATTTTCTGACTCAAAGGTGGCAATAAGCTGGTTGAAATAGTCGGTAAACTCTGGCTGAAGCTGCATTGTCCAAAATTCAACTTCTTGAGTGCCCGATTCGGCTTCTGAATTAGGTGGTCCTGCACTGCAACTGACCATCCAGCTTAGCAGCAGCCCTAACAGAGCAAAGATGCCCAACCGTTTCCATTTGCTGATTCTTCCCATGTTCCCACCCACCGCGACGAATTCGAGTCTAGGATGCTGACCTAGAGCTACAGGTTAAAGGTTATAGGATACAGTTCTATGTCTCCGATTTCCCACCCCCTGTTCCCAATTTGCTTTTTTTGAGGGAAATGGGCTGGCGTTATGCACCGCTCCACGGGCCCCAAATCGCGAAGGTAATGCCAGGATTTTGGATGTTGACGAAGAGGGTTTCACCGTCGGGGGCAAAGCAGACTCCGGCAAGTTCGCTGGGGTTGAGCGCATTGTCAGCAAATGGGTAAAGCTCCCCGTCGGGGGTAACTCCGACAATAGATTGGCGATCGCTCCCATCTTCACAAACAAACAGATCTCCAAATGGCGACAGAGTGATGTTATCGGGATTTTTGAGGTGATTTGCGTCAGTCGGTTCAACAAATAGCTCCAGGGTGCCGCCTTGCTCAGCAGTACTGCCCGGAACATAGCGCCAGATTTGCCCTAACCCGGTTGCGCCGCCGATGGTGCAGCAAAAGTAAAATTCGCCATTGCCATACCAGATGCCTTCACCCCGGCTAAATTGGGCTGCGCCGGAATTTGCTCCTTCTAGCCGCACGGTATCAGTAGGGGGGTTGGGGTCAGCGATTGTTACCCACTCCGCCTGCATTGGTTGTCCCACCGAAATCGTTCGGGTGCGGTTGCTGGTGTCGAGCGTTGACAGGACGGGCAGGGCGATCGCCTGCAACACGCCACCTGCCTGCAAGTTGCCTGGTTGATCAGGGATAAAGCGATAGAACAAACCGTCTGGACGATCTTCGGTTTGATACACAATTCCAGTGGCAGGATCAACGGCGATCGCCTCGTGGTTAAACCGCCCCATTGCCACCAGCGGAACAGGATCGACGGGTTCAGTGGCGCTAGCCGAAACCTCAAAGTTGTAGCCGTGAGCAGCGTCAACTGCTTCCGTATCTGGCGTGGAGACGTCTTCTTCACAGCTAATCCATGATCCCCAGGGGGTCGCACCTCCAGCACAGTTGCGGTGCGTGCCTGCCAGGGAAACAAAATCGCGAATGATGCGACGATCGCGATTCAAAATCAGGGTAGTAGTGCCGCCGCGTCCGGTGGAGTCATAGGTTTTGTGGGAAGGGGCGATCGGTGCTGGCTTATCCCATTCGCCCAGATTCATTTCATGGTTGCGAACCAGAATGATCGTGTTGTCGCGTCCAGCAAATGCCGCCATGCCATCCGGGTTGCCTGGAACTGGATTGCCATCGCTCATCACATTTCCGGTCTGCGAAAGAATCCGATATTGGAATTCGGGAGGCAAATCTAGCAACCCATTGGGGTCACGCACCGGAGCACCATAACCCTGACCCCGAACTGACTGACCCCGAATTTCCCTGGAATACAGCGCCTTGAGTGGAGCAGCCGTCAAAATGCTTCCGGCGGCTCCAGCTCCTGCCAGGGCAAAAAATTTGCGTCGTGAAACCATCCGTTCTCCTGAGCCTAGCGGATTTATACTGTGCTCTCTCAGCCATAAAACAGCTTTTTGGGATTCAAACCAAAATTTTCACCTCAGCCGCACAAGCGGTCGCGCGTTCCCTCGCTTGCTCAATCGTTTCACCTGTGGCAAGAGCTACTCCCATGCGACGGTTTTTGTAGCAGGTGAGTTTGCCGAATAGTCGTAGCTTTGTCTCAGGAATCTGGAGTGCGCGATCAGCTCCAGTCGTTTGAGGACTTTCTCCCGCTTCGGGAGCCAAAATCACGGCAGAAGCACTGGGTTTGATCAGGTCGATGGAGCCGATGGGCAGTCCGGCGATCGCCCTTACATGTAGCTCAAACTCTGACATGTTCTGGCTGATCATCGTCACCATGCCGGTATCGTGCGGGCGGGGACTGACCTCACTAAAGTAGACGGTTTGCTCTCCATCCGGTTCACCCTGAATGAATAGCTCCACGCCAAAAATGCCCCAACCGCCCAGAGCATCAGTAATTTTGCGGCCAATGTCGTGACACTGAGCCAGCGTAGCTTCCGGCAATGGACAAGGTTGCCAAGACTCCCGATAATCACCGCTCACCTGCACATGACCAATGGGTGGGCAGAAGGCAGTGCCCTCAATCGATCGCACCGTTAGCAACGTGATCTCGGTGTGAAAATCAACAAATCCTTCGACAATGACTCTGGCATTTTTAGCCCGACCACCCGTGTGAGCATAGTTCCAAGCAGGCAAAATCTGAGCTTCGGTACGCACAGTGCTCTGTCCCTTGCCTGACGAACTCATGACGGGCTTGACGATACAGGGCAAACCTATAGCCGCGATCGCCTCCCGATACTCCGCCTCCGTTTCTGCAAACCGATAGGGCGACGTTTTTAGCCCCAACTCTTCAGCCGCCAACCGCCGAATGCCTTCTCGATTCATCGTCAGATTGGTTGCCTTGGCCGTTGGCACAACACGCCAGCCCTCTTGCTCCAACTCGATTAGGGTCTCGGTGGCGATCGCTTCAACCTCTGGTACGATGAGGCTCGGACGCTCTTTAGTCACCAGCCAGCGCAGCTTTGCCCCATCCAACATATCCACAATGTGAGCGTGATGAGCAACCTGCATCGCAGGTGCATTGGCATAAGAGTCAACTGCAATCACTTCTAAACCCAGGCGCATTGCTTCGATCGCCACCTCCTTGCCCAACTCTCCTGAGCCGAGCAGCAGCAACCGTTGGGCGTTGGTGGTCAGCGGTGCCCCCCAAACCTGGTGAGTTGAAAAAGCTGGAGCATTCATGACGGTAAAAAAAGATGTAAAAACGGTGGAAAACCAGAGTGATACTAGACATTCTCAGGTCGCTTCATTATCATGCCTTACTCTGGAACCGGGTTCTAGATTTTAGTTACGAGTCATACAAACCATTAGCCGTTGGCCACTGAGTCTGAGTCATTAACCAATGGCAATAGCCAAAACAAAATTATTCGAACCAAAACCAAGTCATTCTGACCAAGATCAAGCTCATCTTTGCCAAAAGAATCGATTTTCTCAGTGGTTTTCTCAATTTTTTTCAGATAAATTTCGTTCAACTGTACTTTTTTCTCTAAATTGTGTGTAATATCGCTGGTAAATCAGTAAGTTTCACAGCAGAGAAACTTCTACCGGCTGGTAACAGGGTGGCATCTTTTAAGGTTTGTATCCTTCGACTAAGACTGGCAATTCTGACTTAAATTAGGTACCATGCGCTAGCGCTAATCCCGCTGCACTGACTGTTTCTAAACTCAATTCGATTGCCTAACTTCTTCTAACTTCTGAACGAGCGGACAAAAACTGTGTTTAGCAGCTTCAAGGGTTTACTATCAAAAAAGACTAAAGGGATCGGGATAGAGTTGACTCCCGAACGAGTCAACATTGCGCGGCTGAGAAAAAAAGGTCAGGCGTTTCAGCTCGTCACTCTGGCATCTGCCGAAGTTCCAGAGGGAGTTTTTCAAGAAGGGCAGATCGTAGACTCTGCGACGATGGCAGAAATCATTCAGTCAGTTGTCGCAGAAAGCAAGGTCAAAATTAAGAACGCCGCGACTGCTATCCCCGGTGGACGAGACACCGTTACCCGCATCATTCCAGTACCCGCAGAGCTAGATGATCGTGAGCTGCGGGAAATGGTTCTAAATCAGGAAGCCGGACTATATCTACCGTTCCCCCGTGAAGAGGCAGATGTAGACTACCAAAAACTCGGCTTCTTTGTGGATGAAGACGGGATCGAAAAGGTGCAGGTGTTGCTGGTGGCCACTCGCAAAGAGGTAACTGATTCCTATATCAGCACCTTTCAGCAAGCAGGTATCACAATTAATGCGTTGGAAATCAGCAGTTTCTCCTTGATCCGAACGATTCGAGAGCAGCTTAGGCAGTTTACGCCTCAGGAAGCGGCAGCGATCGTCGATATTGAGTTTGAAAGCACGGAAATCTCTATCGTCGTGGATGGAGTTCCTCAGTTCTCTCGAACCGTACCCATCGGTACGTTTCAGATTCAAAGTGCGCTCAGTCGGGCGATGAATTTGCCTCCTTCGCGCAGCACCGAGCTCCTTCAAGGAATGACGGTTCCAGTTATGCCGATGGACAGCGTTGGGATGCCCAAAATGGGTGGAACCAATCCTGGAACGGCAGCAATGCTGAGGGTCTTGGGTGAATTAGCAGATGAACTTCGCCGCTCGATCGATTTCTACCTCAACCAGGGCGACAACTTGGAAGTAGCGCAGCTTTTGCTAGCGGGTCCTGGTGGGGCAATTGGGCAGCTTGACGAATTCTTCTCTCAGCGGTTAAGTTTGCCTGCCAGTCAGGTCGATCCGGTTGCGGCACTGTCGCTGGAGGTAGACCAGGAAATTCCTTCAGTTCAACGACCAGGGCTAGGGGTTGTTTTGGGTTTGGGTTTGCGGGAGGCATGGTGATATGTACAGTCTGGATATCAATTTTCTGAATGACCGGGTTGAGCGTCCGGCAGAAACCGGCAGACCCGACCCTCGTATTGTCCAGGACAGCCCTCGACCTATCTTTTTAGGGGTAGGGGTTGCAGCGCTACTGCTGGGGTCTGTAGTCGGGCTGTGGGTTTTCTTGCAGAGTCGTAATGCGGCTTTAGCTCAGCGGCAGGCTGAGCTAGATTCTGAGCTAGCTGCTTTGCAGGCTCAGTTGTCTGAGGTAGATACAATTAATCAGCAGGTTGCAGCGATTAATACTGAAGTTCAGGCTCTAGGGTCAGTCTTCAATCAGATCAAGCCCTGGTCAGCACTGTTGCAGGATATTCGCGATCGCGTCCCAGCCAACGTTCGGATCGGTTCGATTGAGCAACTGAGCGATGAAGAAAGCGCCACAGCCGCAGCTGCCGGTCAGCCTTCACCTGCGGCTCAACCTGCGCCAGCGGCTGCTCCGACCGATCCTAATGCGGCTCCAGCCGATCCCAATGCGGCTCCAGTGGCTGCGGCTCCGCCAACCACTTCAGTCGTTCAAATCTCTGGGTTGGCTCGTTCATTCGACGACGTGAATGACTTTGTTCTAACGTTAAAGCGATCGCCCTTCCTAGAAGCTGAAGAGACCCGCCTTTTAACCGCCGAACTCATCGATAACCCAACCCAAATTGAGTTTGGTGAAGGCATTCAGTCAAACAACATTGAGGTAGAACTGCCCCAGGTGGTTCAATATACAATTTCTAGCCAATTGACCGATCTTCCGGCATCAGAATTGTTTCAAGACCTGGAGCGGACACTGGCTGTCGGTTTGACGGCTAGAATTCAAGCACTTCGAGAGAGAGGAGTCATTCAGCCATGACCGTCGGTGGAGATTTTGCCCCTTCAGGGGATAGAAGAGAATATGATGCTGGGGGCAATTACCCCACAGTATTTGGCATAAGACTCACCCCACCTGTAAGTGGGATCTTGATTGCTCTTTTGGGGCTTGGTGCGTCAGCCTACTTACTGATCAACCTAGTGCAACCCACTTGGCAGCGAAACCAAGAATTGCGTCAGGATGTCGCTGCTAAGGAAAGCCAGTTGATTAACCGTGAGGAAAGTCAGCAGCAAATTCAGGAAGCAAGGGCTGAATTGGCAGAAGCTAGACAGGTGAGAGCTGATGTTGTTGCTCTGTTTGCCAATCAAGAGAGCATTGACACACTGTTGCTTGACTTGAATGAACGCATCCAGGCAGTCAACGCTGGAATTCAGGACGAAGATAGAAGGGCAAATTTGACTCGGTTTGAGCTAAATGAAGAATTATCTGGCGTAGTCACCGATAGTTCATTGGGCACGGAAGTTAATAACCGGATAGAACGGCGTGTATATGATGTCGAGCTTGAAGGCGATTTTCCTCAAACTCAGTCAATTATGCGAAACATTGAACGATTGCAGCCTTTGCTAGTCGTTAAGAATCTTAATTCTGAACTGGATTTTGCTGCACAAAGTATTCTAATTGATGCTCAAGGCAGGCTACTGCCGAATGGTCAACCCGTCACTCGTATCACCACTGCCTTCCAGCTACAGGCTCTTGTACCGGTAGAAAATACCCCTGCTCCTGCTGCTAGCCCTCCCGCAGCAGGAACGACAGAAGGGGAAGCGGTTGAGGGAGCCACTAATTAGTTAGACATCTGTACAGAAGTGTAAATCTGCACCATCAGGGGCATGTTCGTGGATGCGTTAAACCGCATCAAGCCTAACCTGGCTCAATAATCGATTCAATTCAACGTTAAAAGGGTTTCTGAAGGAGGAGTGGACTGTGAAGCATCTTGGACTTGGTAGCGCTTTGGGCAGCAGTATTTTGACGAGTGGAGCCTGGGTGCTGTTGGCAACTCAACCAGCTTTTGCTCAAGCAACTCAGGTGACGAATGTCAGGCTCAATCCTAGTGGGCAAGGGGTTGATGTGATCTTGGAAACGCGAGATGGCGATCGCCCTCAAATCTTTACCGTCAGCCAGGGCAACACACTGGTTGCCGATGTCGTAAACACCCAACTCGCTCTGCAAGACGGCAACGGCTTCTTGCAAAATAGCCCTGCTCCAGGAATTAGCTCTGTTGTCGTCAGTCAACTTGATGCGAACAGCGTCAGAGTCACCGTAACAGGCGATGCCGAAGCTCCGTCTGGTCAAATTTCTCAAGGTAATGAAGGCGTAGTCCTGAGTGTCAGCCCTGCCGAACAAGGCTCAGTCGCACAACAGCCCAGCCCAGCCACCTCAGAAGCTGCTAACACAGACTCCCAAACGGTTGCACAACGCCAGCCCGTTGCCCAAACTCCAGACGATGTGCTAGTGCCAGACCCACAGATTGAAATTGATGGGGTTCCAATTCCAGCTCCCACTCAGCAAAACTTTACCCCACCTCTACAACCTCGTGCAGTTGCCCCACCTGTCGGTGACATTGCAGTTTCTCTGGTTGACACCTCACCCCCAGCGATCGACCTAGGAACAGGAGAATTGGTACCTCGTCTGGTGTTGCGCGATGCACCCGTGCGAGATGTGCTGTCTCTGTTAGCCCGGGCCGCTGGCCTTAACGTTGCTTACATCGGGCAAGACTCATCTCAGGCAGAAGATGCTGCTGCTGCTCCCGATGGAGCTGCCTCAGACATCAGAATTTCTCTGGACATTGAGAATGAACCTGTCCAGGATGTTTTCAACTACGTGCTGCGGATTAGTGGACTAGATGCAAACCGCACAGGGCGCACGATTTTCGTTGGGCCGAGCCTCCCCAACGAAGCCCGTCAGTTAGTCACTCGCAACTTGCGGTTAAACCAGGTTCCCGTAGGAACAGCCCTCAACTTTTTGGTTGGTCTAGGTGCTGAAACTGCCGTTAGCCGCCAGCGTCAGGTTACCTTCGTGAGCGCCATTCCGGTTGAGACGGGTGCTGAAGGAGGTGCAACGGTCACTGAGCAGTCAGCCCAAACGTTTACGGAAGAGAGAATTGAAACTCAGCGCGTAGATTTTGAGGATTCTACTCCTTTACTTCGCGGCTTGCAGGTAGTGGGTGACGAACGTACCAATTCCGTCACTTTGGTTGGTGCACCCAATCAAGTTGAGATTGCAACTGCCCAGCTAGTTCAACTCGATGTACGCCGTCGCCAAGTTGCAATCAATGTTCGGATTGTGGATGTTGACCTCCTAGCGCTTGACCGAGCTTCCACCAGCTTTTCTTTCGGCATAAACGATACTTTCGTAGGTGTCGGTGGCGGTCGGGGACTTACCGTCGATTTTCTTGATCCTGGTACAAATATTGATCGTAACTTGGTTGCCGCACTTGAGCTTGAGGTGGAAAACCAGAATGCTAAGATCCTCACTGATCCAACTTTAGTCGTTCAAGAAGGGCAGACGGCTGAGGTGCAGTTGACCGAAGAAGTAATTACCAACTTCGAGATTGAAACTACTGGGACAGGCGATGATAGAACTCAAACCGTAACCGTTGAGCGAACACCTGCGGGTTTAATCTTGCAGGTTCAAGTTGACCGAATTGACGACAACGGATTTATCTCATTGTCGGTAGCTCCTTCAATCTCGGCTCCTGCTGCAGTAGAGGAAGTTGAACTGGATGATAACTTGGTTGAAATTACTCTCTTAGCCGAAAGAAGATTAACGTCTGGGCAGGTGCGTGTACGAGACGGTCAGACGCTCATCCTCTCCGGTATCATTCAGGACCAAGATCGGACTGTCGTGAGTAAAGTTCCCATCCTGGGTGACATCCCTCTGCTGGGTGCCCTCTTTAGAGACACGGACCGCACAAATTCTCGTCAGGAAGTGATTGTGATCTTGACTCCGCAAATCTTAGATGACTCGGATGGTTCTACGTTTGGCTATAGCTATACGCCGCAGCGAGAGACGCAGCAGTTCTTGGAGGATCGCACTCGTCCTACCCAAGAAGATTAAGGATTAATGTGAGTTAGTTCGCGCTATTTCAGTCGCCTATTGTGCCTTTGAGATGGCAAAAAAGATTGCCGATCGCACTGCGATCGGCAATCTTTTTTATGTTTAACGTAGAGGATGATCAATACTGGTTTTAATCTGCATTTAACAGGACTTACAGAGAAAAATGATGCATAATTGACAAGATCTATTTTCGCTGCTGAGATTTCCTAGTTTCATGAGCAAATTATTCTCCAAGTTTAGCCTTGCTTTAGTGGCTCCGGCAGCACTGCTGACAGTTGGTGTGAGTGCGCTTTCAGCTAGTGCCCAATCAATGTACACTCCAGTTCCATTGGATAGTAGCAACGAAATTACGGATACGCTTACAGATTCAGATATTCCAACAGGGTTTGGTGGGTTTGCACGGGATTATCTGGTTACGTTTGAAGCAGGCGATCAAGTGGCAATCGATCTAACTTCTGATGAGTTTGATACCATCATTACCTTGATTGGACCGGACGGTGCAACATTCGGTGAGAACGATGACGGACCCGATGGCACAACCAACTCTCTCTTATTTGCTCGGATTACTGTACCCGGTAGCTATATTGTTCGGGTTAGACCTTACGCAGGTCAAGGGTTGGGTTCTTTTAACCTGAAAGTTACTCGTCTGCGTCCGATTTAAGTTCCTGGTCTGGGGCGCTGCTTTTAGCTGGAACGTACAACTGCGGTGCCCTTTGCCCTCCTGACTGAATGGGTAAGTTGTTTGTAGTGGTGGTTGAAGCAGGTGTTGATGTAGTGCTACTCGCACTACTAGACAAAGATGATGGATGAGTAAGTGAGTGGCATAGCAGCGTCAATAGACAGGAACAGACTGCTAGTAACCACAGATCTAGAGCCTTACTCGACAGTCGTCGATCGCCCATTGTTAGAGCAAAATATTGGATTGAGTGGGTGGAGTGGGATCTAGAGCGATCGCCCCTAAGCTTGGTCATTGTTGCATTCCTATCCTTCAACATTGCTTTGACGCTTTGACCTGAAAGAGGTTCCAATCCGATTTATCAACTTCATGGCAACCTCATCAAGCAGCTTACCCAAACTAGGGTCCGTAACATAGCTCTGTCTACGGAAAGAGTAGGGGGCTTACTCCAGGTTAGATGAAACTCTCCCTCTTGAGAGGCGACTTGATTTAGTCAAGTCTGATACTTCTAGGTGAAGTTAAGTTTTCCTGGAGAGGATCTATGTCCCCTAACCCAAATGCTGTTACATCTGACTATCTGCCTGAAGAAACCCAGAAGACGGTAGACGCATTTTCAAAGCTCGGCACTGATGAAAAGCTGGCATTTCTCTACTATGTCTACACAAAGATGGGAGACTCTGTAACTCCAGCGGCTCCAGCAGCAACCGAACCCGAACTTGCGCCTCAACTATTGGGCGATGTGTATGAGATGTCAAAGGACGAGCAGCTTGGCGTGATGCGGGCAATCGTCAATCAGGAAGATACTGACCTATCTCGTGCCTACGGTGCGTTGAAAGAAAATAACCAGCTTATGGTTTGGTTTGCTTGGGCGCAGGCAATGGGCACCACAATTATTGGAATGCCTGATGATTACCAAATTCCGCAAGCTATCAGCCAGCTCCTCAGCCAGATTGAAAATCTAGATTTTCAGGAGCAAATTTCGATGCTGCGCGAGGTGGCAGGCAGCATGGGCTACAGCGACGTAAAGGCAATTCCTAGTCAAGCAGAAACTGGCAAAACCGCTAGCCTATAAGCAAGTCACGTAGCAGGGTCGCACGATGTAATAGCTGTAGTTGTTGGGTGTGTTTGGCAAAATTGCAGTAGAAGGACTACCTGGGGGAGGTCAGGTTCAGGAAACTGTGAGAGAATCGGCTCAGACTTTACTCAAAGCCAGTCTAGTAAGCTAATTCCCTTAAATTTGCTCATGCACCACAGTTTTTTGATCCGAATTGCAGCCATTCCACTCGTTGCGACTGGGTTATTGGCTACTGTGTCCACTGCTCCAGCCGCCGCTGTCGGTAATGATTACCAAACTTGTGCAAATGAGTTGCTGAGTGCAGGTATTTCTGAGGAAGAAGCCGCCGCTGCCTGTGCGGCAGCTCTCAATCCTGAAGAGCTATCTGAATGTGTGATTGCCATTGATGCGGGGACTGCAGTTGAGGCAACGGACGCACTATCGGGCTGTCGGCGGGTACGTCGTCCAGATGAATTGTCAACTTGTGTGGTTGATGTCGCTTTTGATGTTGATGCAACAGAAGCCTTGAATGTGTTGGACTATTGTCGTCGCAGCCTGTTACCAGAACGCTTTTCAGAATGTGTTGTGGGGTTGCGGACTGAGGTTGGGTTTCCAACGGATGAAATTCTCAATAGCTGTATTGCAGCAGGCGATCGCCCCCGTGAGCTGTCCCCCACCTTCATTCCTCTAACCCCAAGCCAAACTCCTATTAACCCAAATATTCGAGTCACTCCTATCCTGCCGGGGGGACAGTAGAGTGTAGCAGAATTCTATGGGGGCTTGGCAATGCCAAGCCCATACAAAGTTTTTATCCCTGACTTGCCTCCTCGGCCCTATCTCTTGCCGCTGAGCAGTTTTGGTCTCTGCCAGTCGCGCGGGTGTCAGCACGGCAGGCTTCCCAGGCAATTTGACCGGCCAGGGTGGGGAGCAGTTGAGTTTGCCGTTCTAGTGCCTGCTGAAAGAAGGTTAGACTTTCCTGGTCTCTTTCCTGCTGCACCAAAATTTGGGCTTTGAGATAGAGCAGGTCGGGGTTATCGGGCGTTGCCTGCAAGGCTTGCTCAACGGCTGCCATAGCTTCGTCTTGCTGGTCAAGGTCGCGGTAGGCGATCGCAATCCCCCGTTGCGCTAAGTATTCAGGAGCCGCATAGTTCTCTAGGCGTTCAATCGCCTGATCTGGATCGGAAAAAGGCAAATTTACTGCCAACATCAAATCCATGTATCCCTTCAACAGATTTAGCTCTGGATCAGTAGGGTCAATTTCTTCGGCTGCCTTGAGGCTATCAAACACTAGTTGAAGTTTGCTCAGGGCAGTAGGCGTTCCTCTAACGACCCCTTGAACGGTTATCGTATGGGCACCTTCGAGAAAATGACCAGCAGCGATATAGATGTTGCCCCTTAGGGGATCTGTTGCAATCAGCCGCTCAGCCGCCTCGCGGGTCAGGGTTGCATTCTCTGACATGGCATCTAGATCTTCATTCATGAAAGCCAGAGAAGCTTTCATAGCATAGGCAAGCGGTTCATCGGTTTGGGCAGACTGGAGCAACTGCTCAGCCGAGCGATAGTTTCCTTGCTCAAATAGCGCATTGAAAGCTGCTTCAGTCTGGTCATCGATCGCCCGAGGATTGCTTTCTCTAAACGGATCGCCTGCCAGCGATGGAGTGACCCATAGGGTAGCGATCGCCATTGCTCCAGCGATCGTAGCCACAGCCTGTCTAGCAGCTACTAAAACGGGTTGCTTTTTATTGTGTCCGTGCGATAAATCAATGGAAACAGACTTTAGCCCTTTTATGCCTCTAGATTGGAGCTTTTGTAGCGATAGAGACGTTGTAGGCGTTCCGGTCATAATTCAGCCTCAATAAAGTTGTAGTGAAGGAGTTAAATCAAGATAGTTTCAACACGCCGTATAGCGTCAGTACACAGATGGATTTCACGCATCTGGGTGGATATGGATCGCACCAATTATCCACATTCAAAAGCGTATACCTCAGAGGTTAAGAGAATTTTGAGGACATCGACTATGACGCGATCGCCCTGAAGGGGTTCCTATTTGTATCAAGTTTGCAAATTCCTAGACTAGTATAGAAATCACATCGCTGCTTGCCTGACTGCTAATGCTCTATCTTAGAAATCTGGTTTATCATCCCGCTGCAACTCCAACCGCAATTCTGAAATCGATCAATTTAGAATTAGCGCCTAAACAGATGGGATTGGTAATCGGTCCGAGCGGCTCTGGCAAAAGTACGCTACTCGAAATTTTGGCAGGTTTAGCGCAAAAGACATCTGGCGCAATTCACTGGCGCAGTCAAGAACTCACACCCGAACACCTTCAGCAACTAGGTGGATTGGTTTTTCAGTTTCCAGAGCGCCACTTCTGCGGCAGCACGATTCTAGATGAACTGCGGCTGGGCCATCCTGAACTGGGCAAAGAACGCATCGAGCAAGCCCTTCAGCAGGTTGGGCTGGCTCACATACCGCTAAAAACCTCGCCTCACTCGCTCAGCGGTGGGCAGCAACGGCGCTTAGCTCTGGCAGTCCAGTTGATTCGTCAGCCCTATTTGCTGCTGCTAGATGAACCCACAGCAGGGTTGGATTGGTCGATGCGCCAACAGTTAGTGAGTTTACTGGCAAAGCTCAAGCAAGACTGGAGTTTGCTAATTGTCACCCACGACGCTGGAGATTTACTGGCGATCGCCGATCAGTGCTGGACGCTCAATCATGGTGAGCTTGCTCCAGCAGATCCCGCTAAGCTGGCAATTGGTAGACCACAGCCCGTGAGATAGGGAAAAATAAGGGATTGTGTTTCACTCCTGTGGTTGGTTGTAGAAAGGGCACGGGGTGCCCTTTCTACAACCAACCACAGGTCTAGGACAGTACGAATGAGGGGTGAGGAATGCAGGACGAAGGGAAAGGCAAAATTTTTTTGCCTGTCATGGCTGAACTGTGGCAGGAGACAGTAGGCTGGCAGCCTGACGAACAGCAGCAGACAAAATTTCAGCGTCTCTATGAGCTGATTCTAGAAGGCAACCAAAAACTTAACCTAACGCGCATCACAGAGCCGCAGGAATTTTGGGAAAAGCACCTGTGGGATTCCCTCCGAGGCATTGCTTTTCTGTTGAAGGACAACAAAACTCCAGCGGATGAGTTAACTTCCTCGTCCTTGCAAATCCTTGACATTGGTACTGGAGCAGGTTTTCCTGGGCTGCCCGTGGCGATCGCCCTACCCCACGCAACCGTCACCCTACTCGATTCAACCCGCAAAAAAATCGCTTTCCTCGACTCTCTCATCCCTGAACTGTCTGTTGAGAATGTGAAAACGCTAGTGGGGCGAGCAGAACAGATGAGGGGCGATCGCCAACACCGAGAACAGTACGATTTAGCGCTAATTAGAGCCGTTGGTTCTGCCTCAGCCTGCGCTGAATATGCCCTACCGCTACTGAAACCGGGCGGCTCAGTGGTTCTCTACCGAGGACAGTGGACAGATGCGGAAGCAACGGAATTGGCTCAAACGGCTGAGCGATTTAACGGCAAACTTGACACAGTCGAAGAATTTACCACGCCGCTAACTCAAGGTATCCGTCACTGCATCGCTGTGCAGAAAGTTAGCTCTAGTCAAGTCAATTTGTCCAGGAAAACAGTTTCTTCACCGACTTAGCCCTACATACTTATTGCTGAGAAAGCCGCTGAACCGTCTTGCCGCCTAGAAGCTGGTGAGTTTCTTCTAAAAGGGCTGGAATTTTGTCGGCGTGGGGACTCTGAGATAAACATTGGCGCAAGTCTAGACTTTTCACTCGATCGGCTTTGTTGCCGGGAAACCAGTGACTCGCATTGCCCAGCATGTTGTAGCGAGTTTGAGCGAAATCAACCAGGTCGTAGGCGATCGCCAAATTCCTCAGCCACAAAATCGACCTAATATTTATGCCTCCTGGTGTTTCCTCTGGTTTGGGTAGCCCAATGTGCCAGGTTTTGTACCAGGTTTCGCCCAAGCGGGCGATCGCCTCATTCTCCAACCGTTTTAAAATTGGCGGCAAAACAGTATCGGTCTGGTCGAGCAGTGGCAGTGCCTTCAAATGCTCATCAAAATCTTGAGGTCGCGCCGCCCCAATGCTAAGCGTGTGAACTTGGGGATGGCTGAGGCAAAACAGATCGTTAAATACCATTGGGCTGAGCGGGGCACACAGTTCTACTAGCTTCGGGGACGGTTGATAGAGCATTCCGCCTTTGTCAGAGGGGCTGATGATGAAAACGCCCATATCTCGCTCAGTCGCCGCTTCGATTGCTGCCCAGTTGATTTGATTGATGTAGTACCAGTGCAGGTTAATGTAGTCGAACTGGTTAGTCTCAACCGTTCGCAGAATGATGTCGGTTGGCGCGTGAGTCGAGAAACCAATGAACCGCACTTTGCCCTGCTGCTGAAGCTGTCGCGCTACATCCAGACAACCACCAGGACGAATGCTTTGGTGTAGCAGTTCAGGGGTATTGATACCGTGCAACCCTAACAGGTCAACGTGGTCGAGCCGCAGGTTAGAGAGGGACTGGTCAAAGGTGCGGCGAAACTCTTTAGGGTCTTCGCATGGGCTCACTTTGGTTTGCACAACTAGCTGTTCTCGCGGCAGCTTTGGCAAAATTCGCCCTAGCTGTAGCTCTGAACTGCCGTAGCCTCTGGCAGTTTCGATGTGATTGATGCCCACTTCTAGCGATCGCCGAATTGTGGCTTCCAGGTTTTTCTGGCGATCGTTTGGAATGCTCCATCCCGGCACGTCTTTCCAGGAATGCTGATAGCGCATTCCACCACAGGAAAACACGGGCATCTGTAACTCTGTCCGGCCAAAGCGTCGATACTGCATGAGGTAAAGCGTCAGGGAGTAGAGAACGGCAATACTTAGAACTTAACATCCCTGAACTTAACATTTGAGTAGCTCCCGTAGGATGCGTTAGGCGCTAGCCGTAACGCATCGTCCACAATTCCAGTGCACTACGCCCACAAGCTCCATCATTTAGAAGCTATGCAGAACCACAAAGGAGCCATGCAGAATCATTCAACAGCTATGCGGAACTGTTGAGGAGCTGTGCGGAACTACAAAGGAGCTATGCAGAACTGTTGAGGAGCTGTGCAGAACTACAAAGGAGCTATGCGGAATTACAAAGCAGCTATGCAGAACTACAAAGCAGCTGTGCGGAGTTGCTGAGCAGGGATTGTAAATTGAAGTGTGTCAAAGGTCAGAAGTTGAGATCTAATGAACTACTGAACCAGAGATAGAAACACATGACCTTTCAACCTGAACTGCTTGACCAACTGCTACAAAGCTACGAGAAACCCGAAGACCTGCTGGGTGAAGGTGGGATTTTGAAACAATTAACCAAAGCCCTTGTAGAACGCTGCTTAGAGGCAGAAATGAAGACCCACCTGGAAACTCAAGAGGTTCAAACCCAAGCATCAAAACCTGCCAATCGCCGCAATGGGCATAGCAAGAAAACGATTAAAGGGGAGTTTGGTGAGGCAGAAATCGCCGTTCCCCGTGACCGAGACTGCGAAT
>NZ_JACJPC010000028.1:0-20473 GCF_014695875.1 Leptolyngbya sp. FACHB-541
CGCATCCCCTGGGGATGCGCTCACAACTCTTTTAGGATTGCTATATACTGCGGGTTCTTTTGGAGAGATTAGTTGCAGAGGCTCATCAAATTGCAGAGCTTATAAACGATTCTGGCTCCCACATTGCCGTCCCACTCAGCATTGCCAACCTCGACCACATCAAAGCCAATAATCTGCCGTCCGCTATGAACGACCTCTCGGAATAGGCAAAACGTTTGTTCCAGTTCTAGCCCACCGGGGACAGGAGTTCCTGTGGTGGGGCAGAGTTTTGGATCTAAGCCATCCACATCAAAGCTGATGTAAACCTGCTGGGGAAGCTCTGCCACGATCTGTTTGCAAAGCTCTAACCAGGAAATGCCGCCATACAGCTTTTGCTTCAGCATCGGATCGTAGTAAGCAGACACTCGACCATTTGACTGTTGGATTAACTTCACTTCGTCGTGAGATAGATCGCGAATGCCAACCTGCACTAGTTTGGAAAGTTGTGGCAGCTTGAGCGCGTTAAACATGATCGAAGCGTGGGAAAATTCAAACCCCTCATATGCTTCGCGTAGGTCAGCATGAGCATCGATGTGCAAGATGCCGAAATTGGGGTGGTGGTGGGCGATCGCCCTCAAATTTCCCAACGGCACACTGTGATCGCCACCAATCACCGCAACTCGTTTGCCTTGACTCATGGCCGTTTGTGACTGTTCAAACAACCATTGGTTAACAGCTTCGCTCTCCTGGTTAATAGTTTTTAGCAGTTCAACTAGTTCTGGACTGTCCTCAACCTGCTCGCCCTGCTCCATGTGCTGAATAATCCGGGTTGCATCCTGCCGCAATGCATCACTTTTTTGCTGAATTGACTGAGGAATCTCAGCCATAAAGATGCCTTGCTTCCAGCCATCCGGACTGTCAAAGTCAAACAAATCCAGTTGCCGAGATGCATTCAAGACAGCCTGCGGCCCAGCGGCCGTGCCTGCGCCATAAGAAACAGTAACTTCCCAGGGAACGCCAAACACGATGATGCTGGCTGAGTCGTAATCGAAGGGTAATCCCAACAAATTACCGTTATCAACGCCGATGCTACTAGGATCGTAGTTTTGTAGGATTTCTTCTTTAGTAATCATGGACAGGTTGGAGTTTCTAATGAGCTAAATCTAAGAACTTATTCCATTCTCTCTAATACTTCTGATTTAGGACGGTAAACGTGATGTACGATCGCCGTTCCCTTCATCAGCCGAGATTACTCACTTTTTGCGATCGCCCATTCCTCCGGCGTATTACAGTTAAACAACATTTGTACATTATCCAAAGTGAGTTCCTGAACGGATTGGTGAGTTAACCACTTTTGAAATGATCGCCCCCCACTTTCTACAAAGCTTGTCAATTCGGGTAAACAATTGCTGCGATAAAAGCCGCAGAGGGGTTCCCACCAGCCTTGGGGATTTTTAGGGAGAAGGGCGATTGCTTCCACAGATACATTCTCCAATTCCGCTATCCAATTCTGTAGAATTTCAAGTTTTAGATAGGGTAAATCGCAGGCTAGTAGCAGAACCCACTCGGTTTCTACATACGTCAAGGCTTGGGCAAAACCGACCAACGGTCCGTGTGGTTTGGCTTCTTCGGGTTTCCAGGTTTCTTGAATAAACTGACAGTTTGCTGGAAGAACTTCGCGATATCGTTCTATCCACGGAGTTACGACATAAACAGGGTTAGCATACTGTTGAGCAATTTGATACGTTCTTTGAATCAGCGGAATGCCGTCCAGTTCAAGCAGTGCTTTGTCTTGACCCATGCGAGAACTTTGTCCACCTGCCAGGGCGATCGCCGCTAAACTAACCATCGTTTATATTCATCCTGGAGTTGGGTTTGACTTTGACTCGCAGCGTTTCCATGTTGGAATACACTCAGGTTTGAGCGGAGCATATTCACATTATTTCAGTCTGCCTAACAGACTGATAACTTTTCCAAAAGGAATCGGGCTGCTTGATCCCGAAACTTAAGAGAAGATAGAAGGGTAGGTATTTTTTCGCATCGCGGGGAGGAAACCGCTCATGGTCGTACTAACCGATCGCACGCAGCGTAGGCTAACGATGCAAACGGCTGAAATTGCGCCAGAAACATTGACAATGCGATCGCTTGACTGGGATCGCGATCGCTTTGACATCGAGTTTGGCTTAAAAAACGGCACGACCTACAACTCGTTCTTGATTCGGGGTGAGCAAATTGCCCTGGTAGACACCTCCCACGCCAAGTTTCGGCAGCTTTACCTGGATTTGCTGAAAGAAACAATTAATCCAGCCGAAATTAATTACCTGATCATTAGCCACACGGAACCCGACCACAGCGGCTTGGTGCCCGACATTCTTGCGCTTGCACCCGACGTGACGGTGGTTGGCTCAAAGGTGGCGATTCAGTTCCTTGAAAATCTGGTGCATCAGCCCTTCAAGCAGCGGATTGTGAAGAATGGCGATCGCCTCGACTTGGGCAATGGGCATGAACTAGAGTTTGTGATTGCGCCCAACCTGCACTGGCCTGACACCATTTTTACCTACGACCACAAAACGCAAGTTCTCTTCACCTGCGATGCGTTTGGAATGCACTACTGCGACGATCGCACCTTTGATGAGGAGCTATCGGAAATTGAAGACGACTTTCGCTATTACTATGACTGCCTTATGGGTCCTAATGCCCGCTCGGTGCTGTCGGCGCTAAAGCGGATGGATCAGCTTGAAGCCGTTAACATCATTGCCACAGGACACGGGCCACTACTGCAACACAACGTGGCGGAATGGACGGGGCGCTACCGCCAGTGGAGCAAAGAGCAGGCGAAGTCTGACAAAACGGTGGCGGTGTTTTACGTATCCGATTATGGATATAGCGATCGCCTCTCTCAGTCGATTGCTAAGGGCATTACTAAAGCCGGAGTTGCGGTCGAAATGATGGATCTGAAGTCTGCCGATCCGCAAGAGCTACAGGAAATGGTTAGCCATGCTGCTGGATTGGTGATTAGTATGCCGCCTGCCTCCGGTGAAATTGCGACCTCAATCCAAGCTGCGCTCAGCACCGTTCTGGCTGCCGCTAAAGCAAAGCAGGCAGTCGGGCTATTTGAATCTTACGGAGGCGATGACGAACCTGTTGACCCACTGCTCAACCGCTTTCGGAACCTGGGCTTGGTTGAGGCATTTCCAGCAATTCGGGTAAAAGATGTTCCAGGTGAGTCACTTTATCAGCTTTGTGAAGAGGCGGGAGTTGACCTGGGGCAAGCGCTGACTCGCGATCGCACCGTCCAACAAATCAAATCGATTGACGCAGATCTAGAAAAAGCACTGGGACGAATCAGCAGCGGACTTTACATCATTACGGCTCAGAAAGGCGATCTGATGGGTGCAATGCTAGCGTCCTGGGTAATGCAAGCTAGCTTTAAGCCACTGGGCTTCACCATTGCTGTTGCTAAAGATCGAGCAATCGAATCTTTGATGCAGGTAGGCGATCGCTTCGTTCTCAACGTCTTAGAAGAAGGCAACCACGCTGGCTTGATGAAACACTTCCTCAAGCGATTTGCTCCTGGAGCCGATCGCTTTGCTGGAGTCAAAACCTATTCCGCCGAAAACGGCTCTCCCATTCTGGCAGATGCCCTCGCCTATCTAGAATGTGAAGTCACCAGCCGCATGGAGCAGAGTGACCACTGGGTTGTTTACAGCACAGCTAACGTCGGACGAGTTTCTAAAGCCGATGCCTTGACTGCGGTTCACCATCGCAAGCTTGGGAACTACTACTAAGGTGCTTTGGGCGGTTTTCAAGTAGTTTCGTCGTGGTACATCAAGCTGGAGGCGTTGGGTTCCGCTGCGCTTCACCCAACCTACTAAATTACGGATGGTAGAACTGTAGAACCGTAGGTTGGGTGGAGCAACGTGGAACCCAACGCTTTAAATTTGCTGCGTGACTACAACTCAAGAAGCGATTTATGTGCAAGGTTTAGGCTTTTGCCGCTTTAAGATGTCGAGAAAGGCAAAGACGGCCGGGGTGTGTAGCTCATTGGATAAGACGGCTACACCAATGATTCGCATCAGGGGAACGGGTAAGCTGTAAACCTGAATTCCGGTTGGGATGGGTTCTGCTGCTAAGCGGGGCAAAACGGTTGCTCCTAATCCTTGAGCGACCAGGTTGACGATGGTGGCGTCGGTTTCTACTTCGTAGGTGACTTTTAAGAAACAGTCAAATTGTTTAGCGTGAGCATATACCATCTGCATCATCACGTTATCCACGGGGGGCATGATCAGCGGAAATGTGGACAATTCTGCCCAGCTTAGCTGCTCTGCCTGAGCTTGAAAGGTAGGAGGAAACAGGGCCACAAATTCGTCGCGTAAGACTTCGCAGGTTTCCATGTCTTCGCTAGCGGGTAAAAAGGTAAAGCCGATGTCGGCTCTTCCTTCGCGCAGGGCTTGCTCGACGCGGGGGTAATCGTCGTGCTCGGTGAGGCTGACGGCGATCGCCGGAAAGCGTTGGTGAAATTGGGTAATCACCAGCGGCAAGATGTGAGTGGCGACGCTGCGAAAGGAAGCAATTCTCACTTGCCCGCCTTCTAGCCCTTTTGCCAGTTCTGCTTCTTTAGTAATTTCCTCGGACCGATGCACAATTTCACGGGCATGTTCGGCAATTCGCTGTCCGACGGAAGTGAGGCGAGCCCCGTGCCGCCCGCGCAAAAATAGCACCACGCCCAAGTGTTCTTCTAGGGTGGCGATCGCGTGACTCACTGCGGACTGAGACATTTCCAGTTGCAGGGCCGCTTCGCTAAAGTTTTCGCGATCGGCAACGGCAACTAAGATCCTGAGCTGAGACAGCTTCATCTGTCTTTGATGACTCTCTTTCATGATGCAACCTCAGCCCTTGCTTACTAAGCCTAAGCGAGATCTATCATTTGTTCTCAAAAGCTGAAGCTGCCAAATTGACATTACTCAAGGTAGATTTCCAGGATGCAAATCCTACTCAAGAAATCTTCCCTCAGAATTATGGCACTCCTCCCAAGACGCTGACACACTGATCAAGGTCAGCAGTTAAAGAAACTTAATCACTTTAATTGCTAGTAATTATATTTTGGCAAGCTTATATGGTTCAGACTTGGCTTTGGATAGGCGTAACGGGCATGGCAGTCGGAGCCGTTTTCTTTGGCTTTGGAGCGCATAACGCCCGAACAGAACGTTGGAAAATTCTATACACGCTCAATTTTTTCATTTGTCTCATCGCCAGTGTGCTTTATCTAGCAATGGCATTGGGGCAAGGGTTTAACGTGATACATGGTCGTCCTACTTTTTGGGTTCGCTATGTCACCTGGTTCCTATCAACGCCACTTTTGTTGCTTGATCTCACATTTTTAGGTCGAAC
This sequence comes from Leptolyngbya sp. FACHB-541, assembly GCF_014695875.1. Classification (NCBI taxonomy): domain Bacteria; kingdom Bacillati; phylum Cyanobacteriota; class Cyanophyceae; order Leptolyngbyales; family Leptolyngbyaceae; genus Leptolyngbya; species Leptolyngbya sp. FACHB-541. The sequence continues at coordinate 5,371 of NZ_JACJPC010000028.1, forward strand.
CAGTTTACCGATTGCCGGAAGTTTGTTGGGAGCTAATGCACTCATGATTGCAACCGGATTGGTTGCTGCCCTCTCACCCGATCCGATCAATTACATCTGGTATTTAGTGAGTTGTGGTGCCTTTGTAGCTGTTTTTTATCTACTGGTGTCACCCTATCGCTTAGAAGCGGAGCAACAGCATCCTAGAAGCAAAAAAGCATTCCGCAAACTGCTCACGGTTCATCTGGTGTTGTGGACTGGATACCCAATTGTGTGGTTGCTTGCAGCAAGTGGTTTTGATGTTTTGACTCAAGGGTTAGAAACCATGTCCTATACCCTACTAGATTTGGTGGCAAAGGTTGGTTTTGGTATCCTTTCACTCAATACATTAGGACAATTAGAACGGGCGGGTGAAGTTGAAAAGGTGTTACAGACAGAGCTGTCTGCTCGATAGAAGCGATCGCCCTTTCCACCTAATTCACAGCACTTTCGGATAGGGAAACTTCTAGTAGATAAAACACTCATAGAACCAGGTTTAGCCACAACGTCATCAGACAAACGCAAAGACGCTGACAAAAACTGCCTATTGCCTGTGGTAGGGGCACGGCATTGCCGTGCCCCCTCGAAAATCATTCGTCAAATGTGTAAAGCCTGCAACGGCGAAGGGATCTTATAGGGGCGATCGCTCCGCTCAATTATCCAAATTAAGACACTGTCATCTCGGAAAAGTACTTTGAGCTCCCGGAAAAGGGTTCTGGGATCTCAGAACAGTGTCTTGGGATCTCGGAAAGAGATTCTGGGATCTCGGAAAGAGGTTCTGCCGTCCTGGAAAAGGGTTTTGTCGTGCCGGAAAGAGGTTTTGCCACGCCGAAATCCCTTTTCAACGTGCTGGGAAGAGGTTTCGTCTCATTCAGTGCAAAAGTGCCTCAAAAATGGGAACTATTAGCTCTTAACGATCAATAGCTGATCGCTTGCGGAAACTTTTTGCCTAGGGCCGTCAAGACTGGACAGGGCGTTTTATCTTCCAGGTTGTCGGGTTTGCTCCAGGTGAAGGGAGCTTTTTGAGCGGCGGACATCCACAGCAGGCGTTTGGCTCTAGTCATCGCTACATAGAGCAGGCGAAATTCTTCGGCGACTTTCAGGTATTCGGCGCGTTCCCAAGCGGCGGCGAGTCCGGGCATTGGATATTCTTCATGCACACGGGCGCGAATTTGCGCTCTGGCGACCTCTGGCAAACTAAAGTCGCCAATAAACTGTGCCTGGGGCGGAACTCTCAGGCTGCCAGGGATCAACTGCTCATGCAGGAAGGGGATAAACACAAAGTCCCAGTCCAATCCTTTGGCTTTGTGCATGGTGATGATGGTGAGTTGACCTTTGCGAGTGTAGCGCTCTTCACTATCGCCAATTTCAACGGGTTCAAATCGCTCGGAGTTAACGATTTCAATCAATACATCAATAGGGGAAAGTCCAGGATTGGTAGCTATGCGTTGGGAAATCTGCTCGCTCAGTTTGTCGGCGGTCGCCAGTTCGGTTTGCTCGTACTTCAACGTGAGCGCCAGGAAGGGAATTAGTTGATATTGGGGCAACTCTAGCCGCGCCCGTAGCAGTCCGGTGCAGTAGCGCTGTGCCTGAAGGACGGGGTCGGGCTGAAGCGGGTCGAGCGGTCCGGGGTAAAGGAACTGTTCGGGCAGACTGGTCAACAGGTTGAGATCCTGAGTAGGAATCAGCTTGCGATCGACCAAAACTTTGAGGGCAGCTTTGAGGTTGTCGGGCGAATGGGGGCGATCGAGAAACTGCATCAGTGCCAGGATCTCAGCGGGAATGTGAGACTGGCGATCGCGTTGTCCCACGTCGTAGACTTCGATTCCCAATTCCTTCAGATTCACCTTTAGCCCGTGCTGTTCTGGGTTTTGCAGCAGATCCGCGACAAATCGCCCCTGCCGGTTTTCCCGCACCAGAACCGCCGTGCGTCCATCGGGATGCTGAGCAAAAAGTTCTGCGACTCGTTGCCCAATTTGATCGACCGTCTCAAATACATCTTCTGGTATGACGATTTCTAGCCCCCGTCCAACGGGAGCAGGGTTTGCGTCTACCTGAGGATCGTCTGCCTCAACAGGATGAATTGCCTGAGAGCGGAATGGATTTTTGAAAGAAGCGATCGCCCCCTCTCCATCTGAGTCGCCGCTACTCCCTCTGCCATATCGACGATTGACCCAATCGAGCATGAAGTTTGCCGCATCCATAATGATGGCGGCGCTGCGTCCTGCCTGATCCATCTCTGCCAATCTGCCCTGAGCTTCACAGGTTTCGCAAAACTGCCGGAAGAACACAGGGTCAGCCGGAGTAAAGGTAGAGTTAATCGCCTGGTTCGGGTCACCCACGCGCACCAAATTGGCTGGTCGATTGCCATCGGGGTCAGACGCAAGGATTTCTAAGAGACGAGTTTGCAGCGGAGACGAGTCTTGCGCTTCGTCTTCGAATACAGCAAACACCTGCTGTTGCCAAAGCTGACGGGCATTGTCGTCTTCTAGCACTCGCAGCGCTGCCAAAATCATGTCGTCGTAGTCAATCAGTCCGCGATTTTTGAGAAGTAACTGATAGCGTTCATAAAGTCCAGCAGCGATCGCCAGCACATCATAGTTAACCTCATCTATATCCTGGTGCATCACTTCCTGACTTAACTGCCGCAAATCGGCAGGCAACAGTCCCGAACTCTTTGCCTCATGAATGACGGTAAGTGCAAGCTCAGGCAACACTTCTGTTCGCAATACCGACTGTCGCCTGAGCCGTTCGGTTTCTTCACCGTCAAACTGCCGCCCCTCTAGCAACCGCTGATAAAGCTGAGGGTTAGAGCTAATCCACTGCTCGACACAGGTACGAACCAAGCGATTGCTCTGATTGGGCAACACTAATGTCACGCGGTCAAGGCTCAGCCCAGACAGATCGGGATAACGAGTAGCGATGTTTAGCGCCAGTCCATGCAGGGTATAGACAACAAATCCGCTTGGTGTGAGTGAAAGCTCTCGCAAATATTGACGAATTTTGGCTTTAAGGTTGGCGACCGCAGAGCGAGTAAAGGTCACAACAACCAGTTGTCCGCTATTAGAATTGTCAGCTGGTGCAGTCGGTTGCATTCCCCGATAGCGTTTGGCGAGAAGAATGGCGGAGGCGATCGCCATCCCAGTTGATTTACCCGAACCTGGCACGGCTGACACCGCTAGCGCCCCGCTCTGCCAATCTGCCATTCGCTGTTGCCCTGGACGCAGGCGCGATCGAAGCTGTTGCAGCGTTTCTTCCCAGGTAGGAGTGGGGTTTTGCGGATTTGCTGAAGTCACCATGCTGCTGTTATGCCGTTAGTGCGTCTGATCTTCATCATATTCGGGGGATTGAGGGTTGAGGTTGAGGGCACATCTTTCTAAGCGATCCACAGCACTGCTACTGTGTGTCGGCGATCGCTTGCTCTAAGCAGAGGCATGAGGGCTTGAGTTCTAACGTCAAAATTTAAGCGAACATTCCGCAAATTTGTGAAGCGCAATACTGAGCTTCAGTAACGGATCGAAGACACTCTTTAGCAGATGGAAGCAGACGTATTTGATTCGAGCTTGGGTACTCATAAACTAAGTAGCAAACTTGATAGTCTTCAGTCTTGTTCTTGCGGCTATGACTGTCGTATCGTTTTCTCAATTGAGCAAAATATTGAATCCGAACCGGGCGTGGCATTCGGTCAGAAATCAACGGTGAATGGCGCAATGGATTTGCCGAATGCCGCGCCCCTACCCCATGCGTTATTTGCTGCTGCCCGTCATGCCAACGCAAATAGGCTGATACACGTATGATTAAACTGGCGTAAGGTTTTGATGTCCTGGCATGAAAGGATTGCGGTTTCAGATTCAGCAGTTAAGCCAGCGCTGCAACTGGCATTACGTCGGGCTGGCAGCAGTGCTGCTGCTGGGAGCAGTTTTACGATTTTGGCAGCTTGACGCGAAACCACTGTGGTTGGATGAAATCATCACGGCAATCTTTAGCCTTGGTCACAGGCAAGCCGATTTGCCGCTGGGTGTGGCGTTTTCAGTGTCGCAGCTCAAGCAGATTTTTACGCTCAATCCAGGGGTGAGCTGCGCTCAAATTGCCCAAACGGTGTCCACAGAATCAGTTCATCCGCCGCTGTTCTTCTGTTTGCTCTACCGCTGGATTAGCTGGCTCAACCCCAATTCGGAGAACTGGATTTGGGCATTGCGATCGCTCTCTGCCTCGATGGGAGTGGGGGCGATCGCCTCCATTTACTGGCTGAGTCGAGTTGCTTTCTCTAAGAGGGCAGGGCTGATGGCAGCAGCCGTAATGGCGGTTTCTCCCTTCGCTGTCTACTTGTCTCAAGAAGCTCGCCAATATACCCTGCCGATGTTGCTAATTTCGTTAGCGCTGGTAGGACTGGTGCAAATGCAGCAAGACCTGCATCCCGGTCGGCGGTTGCGCCCGGCGGTGTGGCTGGGCTGGGTGGCGGTGAATTCGTTAGGGCTCTACATCCACTACTTTTTTGCCCTGGTGCTGGTGGCTCAAGTCATGGCGCTGGGCGGCTGGATGCTATGGCAGCGGCGCAGCATTGCGCCTCGCGGCTGGATGGCATTGGGGTTGGCGATCTCGGGCATTACTTTAAGCTACTTGCCCTGGCTCACCGTCCTGCTAGGGCACATCAGTCGTCCTGAAACTACCTGGCTCAGTTCTCGGGAAATCGATTGGGAAAGCCGAATTGCGCCGATTTATCAGGCGATCGCCGGATGGGTCGTGATGGTGATTACCCTCCCGGTCGAAGACCAGCAAGAGTACATTGTGATTCTCTCAGCCACACTGATGCTGATTTTTGGGGCGTGGCTGGTGTGGCAAGTGAGCCGAGGCTTGAGAAAAGCCTGGAGTCGGCTTGAGATTCGCCCATCGCTGTTGTTGCTGACAGGTTTTGTCCTCAGCGTTTTGGTTCAGTTCTTTGCGATCGTCTATATTCTCAACAAAGACATTACCGTTGTGCCTCGCTACAACTTTGTCTATTACCCAGGCGTTTGTGCGCTGCTGGGCGTGGCGCTGGTGCATCTGCCTGTTCGCAAAGTCGTTCTGCCTTTCTTACTGGTCGGCATCCTCAGCAGTGTGCTTGTTGTGAATAACCTGGCATTTCACAAAGCCTACTACCCCAGCCGCATTGCCAGAGATATGTATGTTGACCCAGAAACACCGCTGATGCTGGTGGGCAGCTATACCTCAATTCAGGAAATTGCCCTGGGGCTAAGCTTTGGGCTGGAACTGAGCGAATACTTCCCCGATCGCCCCGATGAATCTTTGGGCTTTGCTTTTATCGATCGCACGGATGGATTTGAGCAGGCATGGAGGCAACTTTCGCGGGTCACTCCTGATTTTCCGTTGCCGCTCAACCTGTGGGTGATTGCTGCACCGGGAATGAAAACCAGGGATTATCCCCCGAGGCTCCAGATTACTCATGCTGGAGAGGGCGATCGCCCCTCTAGAGTCTTCTGCACCCTTGACCCTGAGGAGTTTGGGAGAATTGGATTCCCCTACCAGTTTTATCGATGTCGGTAAGGAAGATGTTTAAGCAGGTGTAGGTTGGGTGAAACAGCGTGAAACCCAACGCTTATATAGATGTTGTTGGGTTCCGCTTTGCTTCACCCAACCTACTGGCTACTGGCTTACACGGACACTTGCCCCTTCTCAAAATTCTTCAAGAAGGGACAGCACTTACTCATCCACCTGCCACGGATCTTTAGTGAAGTCCTCATCCAAAATCTTTTTCGGACGAACAATTACAATCACCCGCCCCAACAGTGGCACTTCTGGTGTTTCCTCAAACCACTGAATCTGCAACTGCCCAGCCTGGTCGATGATGAAAAAGTTGTCTGGATTCCACTGTCGCTGGGCACGATCGATCACGACTAAGACCTGTTCGCGCTTTCCTTCCAGCGGTTCAGGAAACTGGTCAGTATCTGCTAGCAGCACTACCGGGTCTTCTGCCCCCAGCACCACCTGCCATCCCGGAACGGGCACCCACGCTCCTGTTCCTGAAAAACGCACCAGCCCAAACGGAGCCTCTTCCTCGATCAGTGGGACGGCTTGCAGGTCAGCCGTCGTTAGGGGAAGCTTACCTGCAACGGGTAAAACCCTTGCCAGTTCTTCTTCTGAGTCGAGCCGATAAAGCGGCAGACGGGGTGCAGGACGCTTACGAGTAACAGTGAAATCGGTCAACAGTTTCTCGGCTTGTTGGCGGGCTGACTCACTCTGAGCAAACCGCAATGCCAGAGCAATCAGGCGCGATCGCAACTGCAAGTCTGACTGCTGCCGTGCTAGTCGCCAGTAGTGCAGCGCCACTGCATCACTGGGATATTCCGAAAATTCTTCAGGTGGAGTCGCGAGTCGTGAAAAGTCTTTGAGCGCTTTGGCTACCTCACGAGCACCTTCAGAGTCGATGCCTTTTTCAACGACCAGTTCTGCTGCTGCTGCTCGTTCTGGCTGAGTCAAGATGCGAAATTCGTAAAGCGTATCGCTGCCTGTGCGCTCAAACCGCGATCGCACCTGCTCTGACACTCCGCTGCTCACAATTGAGCTGTAAACCTGTGAGGCAACGGTAATTTGATTCTGGTGAACTGGCTCAAATCCGGTTTCCTCAAAAATTTGCTGAGGGCTATAGCCAGCCTTTTGAAGCTGCTGACAGGCTTGCCCCCAGGCAACCCAATTTTCCTGCTTGCGGCGCAGAAGAAGGATTAAGTCTTCGATCTGGCGATCGCCCGACGCAGCATCAGGCTGCTCAGAATTGACTTGTTCAGGATTGGACTCAGATGATTCGGTCATAACAAACGACGGTGCTCTGGTCTATTGGAACCACACAGCAAATGTACCGCGATTCTAGGTCAAAGCGATCGCGCTGCAAACCAAGCTTGCAAATCAGCCAACTCGCTAAAATCTAGCAGCGCTTCACTCAACTCTTCTAAAACGGGGAGCGGCAAATCAGAAATAGTGGAACGAACCTCTTGGGGAAGTGACCCAAATCGTTTAGTCAACAGTCGAACTATCAGGTTGATAGTTGCTTCTTCACGTCCCTCTTCACGTCCTTCTTCACGTCCTTCTTCTTTAATTTCTCGATAAACTCTTGTCTCCTTCAGGCTGATATCCAGCATTGCCTCTACCTCCCCACGACTCAAGCGTTCAAAACGGTACACCATGATCGTTGTGATTATTTCTATTATGGGCTGTCTGGTTAGACGAGGGTACTTCCTGCCAAGTTCTATCTAATAAATATCGAGCTGTCTCTGGAGCCTGCTCTTCATCTACCGTGGTCAACACCATCAGTGCTACCCAGAGAGGAAGTTGTTGAATGTCTCCCAACTCGTCTAGATACACCCGATGCACCTGATCGCCATTCAGCAATGATCGATAAGGGTAATTCTCTCTTTGTTCAACTCGACGCGAAGGATAAATAATTACAGTTTGCCAGTCGCTAAATCGGGCGCGGTTGCGGTAACAGTACAGCAGAGATTCGGCGAATACCCTTTCGTAAAGCTGCTCATCTTTCTGAAACTGCACCTCACAAAAATAGATAACTCCATTCCCTTCCTCTTCGGGAGGTAGAAATATGCCATCGATTTCAAACTTTGGTTCTTTGATTGCGACCGAATCAAAGCGATACTGCGCTGCGTTGGCAGGAGGATTAGTCAAAAGTTCAAATAGGAGTGTTGGGGATTGCTGAAATAGTTTGTAGAAGATTGAGTCACGACGCGTGACTGTTTTCTGAAGGGTTAGCTGAATTCTTCGTTTCGTCAAAACGACTGGTAACTTGCGACGGCAAAAGCAAGAGGCAGAGCTTAGCTCTGCCTCTTGCCAAATCTTATCTTGTATCGCCACAGCTACAGCAACCGCTACAAAGCTGCATAACGCTCTAGCCACTGTTGATATTCGTGCTGAAGCTTAGGATCGCTAAGGAGCAAGGTGATCTGTACTTTCTCGCACCCAGAGTGAGATTGGTCGGCGATCGCCTGCAAAAACTGGCTAGCTGCTCTCACCGAAGTAAACTCACCGCTGAGTACAGATGGCACACTCGCGTGGGCAGCTTCCCTAATCTCCACGCTATCGTGTGTTTCACCCAGATCAATTGAGGCAAGCTGTTTGGCTTCTGTGCCAACTTGCTCAACAATTAGCTTTTCGCGTCGAACAGGAACTTCAACAATTCGAGTCTCGATTTCTTTACGAACAATGACTTCACCGAGCTTGCGTTTTTCACGATTGACGGTCAATTGCTCTTCTAGGAGGCGAACTGTTTCTGTTGCTCCGCCTTGCCCATTTGGTTCAGGTGTGACGAAGCTGTTAGTTTTGTTACCGTAAGCAGGATCGTAGGCTGGCAAACTGGCAACTTGAGCAGAACTGAGTCCATTAAGATATAGCTTGCCCGCATTTGAGTCGACCCGAAATCGCTCTATTGGTAAAAGAACCTGCTTGGGGGCGATCGCAGAATCTAACTCAACGACTAGATAACGAAGATGTCCTGCTTCGTCCGCCAACCCATCAATGACTCTGCCAACTAACTCATCTCGGTCAGTGCAAACGACAAACTGGTGAATATCATGATTGCCAAAAGCTTCACGATAGCGAGGATCAAAGTTATCAAGTCTTGAAAGTACCATATTGTTCTCCAGGGTGTCAGGTGGAACCACTCCTGGTTCCACCTGCATTAGTTCAGGTTCGAAGCTTGCTAGAGTTGTCTCTAGAGACGTTCATCAGATAGCGGGTCAAGTCTTTTATCCACATTTGGATGTCCTGTCGTAGTTACGTCCAGTTTTTCTCGACGAATTTGCTCTTCCGCATCAACAGTTTCCCGATTTACTTCTTTCCTGAGATTCACTTCTTCCCGTACTACAGCTTCTTTGTGTACATCAGGAGTTTCTTCGTAAACTTCTACCCTGGCAACCTCACCTTCTCGGAAAGCATCTTCTCCAGGTGTTACTACGGTTCCTGCGTCAGTTGGAACTGTTCCTTGAATGATGACACGCTCTTTCTCAATAGGAACTGTTGCCGTCGCAACTTCAGTTTCAACTCGCTTGCTAACGGCAACCTCTCCTACTTTTTGACGAGTTTTATCAGCAACCAGACGCTCTTCATAAAGCCTGAGTTCTTTATGGTTTTGCTCATCCAGGTTATAAAGTGCCGCATCTTGTTGATAGCTATAACTATTACGGTCATAGCCTGAAGCTGCCACATCGGCTGAACTAACGGCTGTACCCGTTGTAGAAGCCGTTGGACGGTAAACGTTTCTGACGTTCTCCTCATAGTCAGAATCGACTAAGTCAGACTCGTTGTATTCTGGGAGATTCTCAACCTGAGCCCGAGTGAGGTTGTCTGCATAAACTCGATTCTCATTGAAAGCAATCCGAGTACGACCGACGGGCAACAGTACTTTCTTGCCAGCAACCCAAAAGCCAGTATTGATCACAAGATAACGAAATCGTCCCTCATCATCTACTAGCAAATTGTCTATGGAACCAACTTTTTCACTGCCGCTGTAGAGATCAAAATCTAGAATATCTTGCTTGTTAAATGAGTCTCGATAATTGGGATCAAAATCTTTAATCTTATGGAGTGCCATATTTTCGTCTCCTTGTTCAGTTCTAAGTCAAAGTTAAAAAAGCCTGTAGTTCACCTCATCCATCTGTTGGCTGAGTTGTTTGTGACTAGCCAAGTTGTTGTGAGGAATGGCGGTTGTGTTGAATACAGGTATGTTTGGCAGTTGGGGCGTTTTATGAAATGCCCCAATTCATCTCTCTTGTTGCTCAAGCTACTCGTTATTAAATAGCCAAGTTTTGCAGGATGCGATCAATGTTTTCTGCCTCTCTTGTGCGTCCTTCGGATTGACAGATTATTCTCGATTGCTCGATGTGAGTAATACCTTGCTCTGTCAGACCGTACTTACACAAAACAACACCTAAGTTGTAGTGTGCTTCTGCATAGTTGGGGTCTTGTGCAACGACAGACTGGAAGGCGGCGATCGCCCCTGCCAAATCACCCTGTTTACCTAATGCAATTCCCAGGTCATATTGTTCCTCGGCCGATATTAAACTAGAATCTGTGTCGGTTGATGAATAGGCTGTATCGGATGCATATCCTGGCGAGGACATGGATTCAGTTGCATATCCTGTTGAGGACATGGATTCATAGTTTGGGGACTGGTCTTCGATGTAAGCTGAGCCAGAGTTAATGGGCTCCGGTGAATAAACATCATCCGCAATATATCCTGATGAGCTCTCAGTGTAATAGCCCGTAGAGCTATCTGCGTAGCCTGAAGAGACGTTCATGGTGTCAGCAGCACTACTCATCAAAGCTGAGTCATCAACATAAGATGTATCTTCAACGTAGGCTGAAGTTGCATCAAGATTGCCTGCTGAGTAGATGTCGTCTGCAGTTGAGGTGGGTGCAATATCAGCCTCTTGCATCACCGTTTGATCGTCAATGTAGGTACTACCAAGGCTGCTGGATGTGTAAGCAGTCTCAGCAGTGTATCCAGATGTATATGCCGGAGAATCTATTTCGGGTGCAGAGAGACTTTGCTGCGGAGTAAAATTTTGTGCATTAAAGTCTGCATTGCTAGAGCTAGGGTTGCTGTCAGCACTAGAAGTTGCGTCATCAACTTTAGTTTTGAGGGTGTTAATAGCTTTGGCTGCACTCGGGTTGATGGTGCTGGCTTTGCTTTTTGCTTGGTCTAAGGCACCCATCACGGAAGGCTTAATTTCCTGAGCCTTCTCTTTTGCTGTTTCTACTGCGTTGTCTACAGCGTGGCTAATTTCTTCCCCTTTCTCATTGCTGATTGCGGCTCCAGCAACTCCACCTACTACGGCACCAATGGCTGCGCCTAATCTTCCAGCTACCATGTTGCCAAGGACTGCTCCAGCTAAACCGCCGCTCACAGCCCCGATTCCAACAGATGTTGGGTGGTCAATTGGTAAGTCAACACTGGGTTCAGCAGCTTCGTTGTGCTGAGCCATAATGCGATCGCTATCTGTCATCTGATTTATCCCCCGTTTACTTAAAGCGGCATAAAGCCTGGTTTGTTAAAGCCTTATGGCCAAATTTAACAACCCAAGCAAAGCCTTACACTTGGCTAGAGGGGGACATTGCCAATCTGGAGATCAGCCTATAGTTGTAATAATTGCCGAGTAGGAAGACAAACGCTTTCTACACTGGATATTGAAGCCTCTACCTCAGCTTATTCAGATACTTCTCCGGCTGTTGGCTGTGAGTTTTGTTGAGCCTCGTTATTTCCAGTGTTTGTCATTTCACTGTAGACATTAAGCAACACTGCTAGAGTTAAGACCCCGCCGATCGCGGCCGCGACACCTCCTAAGTTAAAGGCAACTGATTCCACAGGATTTCCAGCGTTTCTTTGATCCTTAGACATGGCAATGGGGCAAATGAAAGACTGCTAACCCCGTTTTCATGCAGCAAAACTTTTTCCCGCCAAATTCTTATCAAGTTGCTGTAATAGTTTGTGAAGAAGAATTTAAGTTTGCTAGAACTCCAATGGAGCGATCGCTTGATAGCCACGGATATATCAGATTAAAAACTTTTTGGGTTAAGAACTTCGGATAAATATCCTGTACTTAGACAGATGCCAATTTCAGCCCGTTCTACTGAAATTGAAGGGATAGACAAAAAATCTTAGATGTTGGATGAGGATGGTGCCCATGAATGAGAAAGTTAAAGAAACAAAAGTGACTCGTGAGGAATACGAAGATCAAAACGTAGGTGAAGATCCGGAAGTGGATCAATCCCCTGCTGAAGTTGTGACTGACCCTAGCAAGATTACAGGTGAAACAGAGGAAGACAATCCTACGGATGCAAGCGATATGCCGACAGAAAGCTCTCCTGCAGACGCACCTGGAGTCAAGTTGGATAAACCCATCAACAGTAAATAATTGGAAGGGTTCTAGACACAGCCCAAGCCTTTTGTGCGAATCAGCTTTACAAAGGTTTAGTATCAGTCATGCGTTTTTCAGGGGAGTTAACCCTGAGTAGAGGTGAACTGGTGTTTGCCTTTGAGGGACTTACAGCAATTTCTACTTGTATAAATCACAAACCTTTGTAGGGGCGGTTCGCGAACCGCCCCTACGCTATAGCTCACCCATTTAGAAATGGCTGTGTGTTTCATACAAGTGAAAATTGCTGTGGGTTAAAACCAGAGAAGGGAAGCAAAGAGTTTTGCTTCCCTTCTCTGGTTTTAGCTTGTATGGACACGGTCACAAAGAAATCAGGAGTCCGTCAAAGTCTATGACACTCTAGGAACTGGTGAGGATGTTGAGCACCTAAATTCTTGGTGTGCGATAAATAAGGACGAGCTGTGAGAAATTATGTAGCAGGTACTACATAGTTGCATTGGCTTTGTAAGGCGAAGGGTTGGAGAGATGTGAAGTCTCTTTTTACCTAGGTTTAAGCCTTACATTAATCTTGCTTCATCCTACCTCGCTTTGTCAGGAGTTCTTTCAGTGAAACGGTTGGTTTTGCCGCTAGCTATCGGTTTAGTCGGAGTACTTTCTTGCGTCGAAACTGCGTCTGCGACCCAGCAGGCTTTAGGAGAGGCATTGCAAGATGCATCGATCGCTCAGGTGATGAGTGATTCTGCAAACGATTCAGGTATTGCGGTTGATCGGTCCTGGCAACTAATCGAGACGGGACAGCGGTATGCAGCAACGGGGCTGCGTGAACAGGCGATCGGCGTGTTGCTCGAAGCTGAGCAAGCAGCCAGAAGCGTCACAGACCCAGTGACGCAAGATCAGCTTTTAGTCAGGATTGTGGCAGAGCAGGCAAAGCTAGGCAATGCTGATTTGGCGATCGCCATCACTTCCACAATGGGCTACGAAACCTATGCCCCTGAATATTGCTGCATTCCCCTCAGAACAGAAGCGGAGAGGGCGATCGCCCAAGCCTATCTAGGTGCTGGGCAAGTTGAGCAGGCAGTCCAGTTTGCCCAAAGCATCGAGTCGGCGGATTCAAAGTATCAGGTTTTAACTGGGGTGATTAATGAGTTAGCCAGTCAGGAACGCTTTGACCAGGCGATCGCCCTTACAAATAGCATCGTGGATGATACCTATCAAAAAGTGTCAGCTCAACATACTGTTGTCAGAGCCTACGCTCGGGCTAATCGCTACGACGAAGGACTTGCATTTACCAACACGATTCCCCAAGAGAACAATGAGCGATCGACCGCTCAATATACGCTGGCGCAAATGGCTATCCGCAATGGGCAGTACGACCAGGCGCGTCAGATTGCCCAACAGCTTACAGACGTTAGCTCTAAAATTCAGGCTTTTACCGAGATTGCGTTTGCTTATGCAGGCATTGGTGAGTCACAGCAAGCCGTTGAGCTTATTTCTCAAGCTTATGAGTTGGCTCAAGCCAATGCCCAGATACAGCTTTATTCACAATGGGTATATAACTTTGCTCAGGTTGGGGCGTTTGATCGGGCTTTGCAAGTTGCCAATAGTGCGGAGAATGAGTACGACCAAGCTGATTCTAAAATCAGCCTTGCCCGGGCTTACCTGAACAATGGGGAGTATGAGCGTGCATTTGAGATTGCTCAAACAGTTCAAGATGGCGAGTTGCAGCCGTTTGCAGATATTCCAGATCCAAAAGTTGAGATCTTTAATCAAATAGTCGAGCGATCGCTTGCTATCGAGCAAGATGGTTTCGCGTTGCGGGTTGCTCGAACCTATGGCGGCCCTGTCAATCAGACGAGAGCGCTGCGATTAATTGCTCAACACTATACGAAAACAAATCAGCCTGAGTCTACCGTCGCAGTTTTGGCGGAAGCGCTGGAAGTTGCTAAAACGATTGATTCAATTCCTGTTGCGATCGACCGCAACACGGTTTACAACACGCCGAATTCTAGTTTGCTACTTGATATTGCCACCGATTATGCTCGTCTAGGCGAAACGGAGCAAGCGATCGCAACGGTTGATTTAGCCTTGCAATCCGTCCAAACCTATAATTACGCAACCAGCGGCTACTACAGCAGTATTGCAGGATTAAGAACTTCGGCGTTAACTGCGATCGCTGCCGCTTATGCAGACCTAGAACAGGACCGTCAGGCAGTTGAGACATTAAGTGCGGCTGTTTCTACGGCTGCAACTATTGAAAATACAGCTTTACGAGTTCGGGAATTAAGTCAAATTGCCAAGACGTATGGTGCAGCAGGTCAGGAAGATCGGGTTCGCGAGACTTTGACAGAAGCCTTGCAACTGAGTGAAAGCATTGCAGACACTCAGCAAAAACTTGGGCTATGGAATGCGATCGCCGAAGCCTACGCCGCAACGGAGCAACAGGCAACTAGAGAACTGATCAACACCGCCCTACAAACCATTCAAACATTAGATGAAAGTCAACAAGACGGACTGATTGGGCAGTTGGCGATCGCAGTTGCTTCATCCACTTCACCGACGCTCTCCTTGGAACTGGTTAACCGGATTTCTGATCCCATTGTGAAAACCACAATTCTGGTTGAGATTGGAGCAAAATATGCAGCCACCAACCCCCAACCTCAAGCTGAAGTTATTGCTGCAATTGTGCAAGCGGCTGACAGCATCCCCGACAGAAATCAGCGCAATAATCTTTTGAACGACCTGATCCGCAACCAGTATGCGCCTTCTTGGTCTGGAAGCAGCCTTTGGCAGTACGATTTTGCATCTCAACTCAATACCATGCTGCAAGCGCCTAACTTAAAAGCTTACAACTGGGCGTTGATTGCTTGGGGCTATGCCAATTATGGGCAATCAGAACGGGCGAGTGAAGTGCTAGAGAGGGGACTTGAACTGGCTGATGCGATTGCCGACCCCATTGAACAAGAGGAAATGCATTGGCAAATGCTGAATGATGCGATCGGACTGCGGCATTACGACCTGGCAACACAAGTTGCCAATAGACTAAAGCAACCTGCTCAGCAAGCTGCGGCTCTTCGTCAAATTTCTCACCTTCAGTAACCCTCTTTCATCACTCTAGGCGGAGTAAAATAAGAGTGAGTTTCTCCAAAGTTAGATAGGGCAATGGTTACACCCCGCCAAGCCGTTAGTACAGTCACGTTCATCGACAACTA
>NZ_JACJPC010000029.1:0-5946 GCF_014695875.1 Leptolyngbya sp. FACHB-541
TGAGGTCTTCCTCACTCTCACTAATCTCTAGCTTGTATACCCCTGCCATCCTTCGTCTTTGAACCCATCAAAAGCTTTATACCATCTGTAGCCTTACTTTGAAGAATTGGTATTATATCGAGGTCAAAGGGGAGTGGAAATATCTGTATTGAGCGGTGGATTCAATGGGCAACACGCTGAACTTTATGCTGAGTGCAAACCGGGATGGCAAGGCAGCGGCACGATTCTTCCACAACGTGTTGAAGGCGACTCACACTCAGACTCCACGGATAATCACGGTCGATAAGAACGCTGCCTATCCAGTGGTAATTGAAGCGTTGAAAGCAGATGAAACGCTGGCAGCCCAGACCGAATTGCGGCAGAGTAAATACCTGAATAATGTGATCGAGCAGGATCATCGGAACACCAAGCGGCTGACGAAACCGATGATGGGATTCGGCTCATTCAACACGGCAAGACGAACACTCAGAGGAATTGAAGCAATGAGTATGATTCGCAAAGGACAGGTGAAGGGAATCAGTCAAGGGGACAGTGTATCTCAAGTCAAGTTTATCGAAGAACTCTTCGGGATTAGCGCTTAACGGAACGCGAATGAGATACTTCGTTTATCAATAAAAAGTATTTGCGACACAACCAGAATTTTGAGCGGACGCTTGATCATGCTACAACAAAGCTCAACCTGTGTTTTATCCGATTGATGCTCAAGCGGTTGGCAAATTCATAGATCTCAAATGGGTTCTATAGGAGCATCAATACCGCTTAAAGCAATACGAACGAGAGCAATTCGTTTGTTACTTTAAAATCTTTGCAACAGAACCGATTAAACTAGTAAGACCGTATAATGTTATTCAAATTTACATAGACAGGATGTCAGAAGATTATAGGTAGGAGAAATTGGTAAACAGTAATCTGCGATCGGATCAATAATGACGTATTGAGTTTGGTTACCATTGGTGTTTGATGTTGCAAGAATATTTTTTTGATTCAAGCTAGGAATTGTGATTCCTCTTGCAGACAAACGTTGGAATAGGTAGGCAGACTGAATTTTGAGCAGTTGACGCTTCCGATCCGGATCGAGCAGCCGATGCAGAGAAAACCTGAATTTTTGCATAATTTCTTTGAAACTGGGGACTTTAAATGTCTGACAAAATTCAGAATTGAATCCAGTTTCTGTTTTCCCTAGCGGGCTACCCTCGATGTGGGGCATAAAGAGCACTCGTTTAAAGCGCGCACTCTTAGTGCGTGTTTGGAAGTGCAAGTAAGCAGGACAAATCTGAAGCAGTGCTCTCTCTTGATCGGTTAACTTGGTTTGAAATTCCCAGGCTAATTCTACACTCCTGAAGAATTGTTTTCTTGGGTCTTCTGCATCCCAGCGACCTTCTGAACATTTCAGTGCTAGATGTGAACGAGGAAAAACATCTAGTTCAGATAATTCAGAACCATGATTCCCTAAGATGTGAATTCCTCGATTAAATTTTTCCTGGTAAGGATTGATGTTGTATCTCTCCTGGTTATGTTCTAACACCGTAATAAAGTCGGTCAACTTTTGAATAAATTCAGCAAAGTTGACGAATTGTTTTTGCAATTGCTGGTAAATACTCAGTTCCAGGTCAATCCTGATATTTCCCTGGTCATAAGTTTGAATGCCAAGAAGTGAATCTGCCTTATTCATAAGCAACAACCAGACTAATGGACCAGATTTGAGCTACTGACGAGTGGTATACCATCGGATAAACAGCTTCTCTACCTCAATCCAAACAAACACAAGTGAGCTAAATCCAATGCAAATCAATAGCTCTAATCCGCTCAGGTAGTGCGTATTGAAGAAGTTACGGAACGGTTCAAAATAAACAAGCATCAATTGCAAGATGCTGGTGACGGCAACTGATAGCAACACATAGGGATTTGAGAAGGGATTTACTTCTACCATTAGCCGTGTATTGGAGCGAATCGCTAGCGCATGACCCATCTGAGCTAAACAAAGGGTGGTGAATACCATTGTTTGCCAGCGATCGCGATCTAGCAACTCACTTTGCACCTGTTCGGTGTAGCCATATGCCCAAACCATCATCAAGATGGTAATGATTGCCAGAATAATACCAATCCGAATCATGTAAGAGCCTAAGCCTCTGGCAAAAATGCTCTCTTTCGGGTCTTTTGGTGGCTGTTTCATGACGATCGGTCTACCCGGTTCCACTGCTAGAGCCAGAGCTGGAAGCCCATCGGTGACTAAATTCATCCAGAGAATTTGTAGAGGAGACAACGGCACACCGCCCAATCCCAATAAGGGCGCGGCTGCGATCGTCAAGACCTCACCGATATTGCTGCCCAGGATGTAGCGAATGAAGCGACGAATATTGATGTAAACCACTCGACCTTCTTCAACCGCTGAGACAATCGTGGCGAAATTGTCATCGAGCAGCACCATGTCACTGGCTTCTTTGCTGACATCGGTGCCCGTAATGCCCATCGCTACCCCAATATCAGCTTGTTTTAAGGCTGGTGCATCGTTGACTCCATCTCCCGTCATGGCAACAATCTGCCCCTGCTGCTGAAGTGCCTGGACAATGCGTAGCTTGTGTTCGGGGGCAACGCGGGCATAGACGCTGACGTGGTGAACTTCTGCTTCCAGTTCTGGCTGGGAAAGCTTCTGGAGTTCTTGCCCTGTCAGGCAGCGATCGCCCATTTTCGCAATGCCTAAGTCTTCTGCGATCGCCTGTGCGGTGAGTTGGTGATCGCCCGTAATCATCACTGGACGAATTCCTGCGGTGCGACATTTCGCCACTGCATCCCGCACTTCAGGACGAGGAGCATCGAGCATTCCCACCAAGCCCAACCAGGTCAAGTTGGTTTCAGCCGTACCTTCTGAATCCTGGTCTGACAATGCTGTCAGGTTCTTGCTGGCAAATCCTAAGACACGCAACCCTCGGCTGGCAAGCTGATTGTTCTGCTCTAAAATTTGCTGCCGTTGTTCGGTTGTGATGAGTTGAGCCTGATTGTCTTGCTGAATGTGAGTACAGCGTTCTAGAACCAGTTCGGGTGAGCCTTTAGTAAACATGATAAAGGGGCTGGTTCCCAGTTTGCTGGATGCATCCTGTATAACAACACTCATTCGCTTACGTTCAGAGGAAAACGGAAACTCGGCAACCCGAAGTAACTGCTGCTCCTCCTGGTCTTTGCGAAATCCCCCTTTTCCGGCAACTGCCAGCAGTGCCCCTTCGGTTGGATCACCCAAAATCGTCCAATCACCATTTTCTTTTTGCAAAACGGCATCATTGCAAAGCACACAGGCTGATAGGAGCGATCGCAATTCTGGCGCTGCCTCAACTGAAATTTCTGGCGATGTTTCCGACTGGGTCTGCTGATAAAATGCACCCTCAGGGCTGTATCCCTCACCCGTCACACGAGCCGCGTGGCGACTGGTATGAACTGCCTGCACCACCATTTTGTTCTGGGTTAGAGTTCCGGTTTTATCAGAGCAAATCGTGGTGACAGAGCCAAGAGTTTCCACCGCAGGCAATTTGCGAATCAAGGCCTTGCGTTTCACCATCCGTTGTGTGCCCAATGCCAGCGTCACGGTGATCACAGCGGGCAAGCCCTCCGGTACAACCGCAACCGCCATACTGAGAGAAACTTCGACCAGTTCCTCAAACAATGCAGGATTAAACAATGTCCCGCCAATAATGACGATCGCCACCAGGACCAACGACCCTGTAACCAAGGTGTTGCCCAGTTGGGACATACGCTTTTGCAGCGGCGTTGGCTCTGTCTCGACGGATTGCAGAGCAGTTGCGATCTTACCCAGTTCGGTTTGCATTCCGATGCCTGTCACCAAGATAGTTGCTCGTCCCTGCACAACCTCTGTGCCAGAAAACACCAGATTGATGCGATCGCCCAACGGTGCATCCTCCGGCAGAATTGCACTGGCTTGTTTTTCGACGGCGTGGGCTTCTCCCGTGAGGGCAGCTTCTCGCACCTGCAAATTGGCAGCTTCTAAAATGCGGCCATCGGCTGCCACCTTTACCCCTGCTTCCAGCAGCATAATGTCGCCCGGAACCAGTTCCTTCGACTCCACTTCCACAAGCTTTCCATCACGGATCAGCCGCACCTTGGACGATGCCATGTTTTTTAAGGCTGCTAGTGCTTTTTCAGCTCCGCTTTCCTGAAGATATCCCAGCAGTCCATTCAGCAGTACTACCGCAAAGATTGCCACTGCATCCTTGGGGAAGATAAACTGTCCTCTTGCGAGAGATTCACGCACATCCAAAATCGTCGAAATAATTGCAACGGCGATCAGCATCAGCAACATAATGTTCTTAAACTGATCCCAGAAGATTTCCAGGGGCGATCGCCCCCCTGTCTCAATCAGTTCGTTGGTGCCGTAGTGCTGCAAATTCTGGTCAACCTGTTCCTGGGTTAAACCCTGGCTGCGATCGCTCTTCAATAGCCAAAGGGCTTTTTCAGCATCGATAGTATGCCAAGAGTGACTCTCAGAGGTTTGAGAATGGGAAGGGTTAGCAAACATGGGTAAAATTGGTGGCACTATAAAATAGTTCTTTTATCGTGCCACGGCACTATTTTTTAGTGCAAGCAGGGGTGCATTGAAAATTCCTGTGGAATTGTCAGAGAAAAGTAAATGGTTTCTTAGGGCAAGGCTGCCCAAACGTGAGGAGGATTGATGAACGATGCGTTTAAGCCCAATGGGTTGATTGGCAGGCAGGCTGAACTAGAGCAAATCTGTGCAATTTTGGCGGCTGACCAGGATTTGATGCTGACTGGCGTAACTGGAAGTGGAAGGCGATCGCTGATTCGCTATGCAGCACAGCACATTGGAGCCAGAGTTGTAGAGATCGACTGCCTGCGAGCGATCACCTCTTCTCGCTTTTTAGAGTTGCTGGCAGAAGGAATGCTTCAGATCTTTGCAACCCCAGAAGAACGGGCGTTGATGGAGCAGTGGACTTCTGCCTATCCTCTGCAATTAGAACAACCAACAACTCATCAGTCCCGCTTTGTTTGGCACGTTCCCCTCCATGATGAATGGCTGATTCTGCAAGCCTTATTAAATCTCCCTCAAACAATGGCAGAGCAGCTAAGTAGCCGAGTCGTATTCGTCTTTCAGAACTTTCCCCACATTCGCTCCTGGGATCGAGCAGGGCGATGGGAATCCTATTTGCGCCAAGAAATTCAACGACAAAACCGCGTCAGCTATGTTGTTCTAGCGACAATACCAGAAGACTGGATAGCAGAGAGCCAGGTTCAACTGTTATCCCTGCTTCCCCTACAACACCATGAACTTGAAACTTGGGTGGTTGAAGCAATGGCAGCCGCAGGCTTTGAGTTTGAGAGCGATGCCCTCAAATTATTTTTGGATTATTCGCAAGGGCATGTTGGAGATGCGATCGCTCTGGCACGGCGAATCTGGAGCGATCGCATCTCCTTCTATCAAGAAGAAACCGAGTTTTCGTTGTCCTTCCCTCCAAACCTGATTCAACTCCATCACGTTCACTCCAGCATGTTACGACTGGTCGAGGACTTGTCGCTCACATTTGAATCTCTCCTACTTCTCCTACCTCCAATTCAGGCACGGTTACTGGAAAGTTTAGCAATCGATCCAACGGATAGTCCTCATTCGCGCCCCTATCTTCAGAAACACCAGTTCTCAAGAGGGGGTGGGTTTCAGGGTGCGCTCACAGGATTAGAACAGAAAGGATTAATTTATGGAGCAAAAGTAGGGTATCGAGTCGCAATGCCGCTTTTATCATTTTGGCTGAAGCATCGCATTTTGTAGTTATTAACCTGGCAATAATTGAGATTGCATCTTGTTCGAAGCATAGAAACTGTCAGAACTGAGTACTCAAATCACCGCTTTTTTTATCACTTTTTTGTATTGTAAGCTTCCTCTTCATTGCCTTCGATTAAATCGCTTGAAATAACTCTTCTAACTCA
>NZ_JACJPC010000003.1:0-2658 GCF_014695875.1 Leptolyngbya sp. FACHB-541
ATTCCCAGTTTAGCTAGGTAAAGACCAAGTCCGTTGAACCGCCGTGGTACGGACCCGTATGCCCGGTGGTGTGGGAGGGGAGGAGGCGTAAGTCCTTCCCCTATCCCGATTGGTTCCATAACTGTATGCTGCTGGACAAGGTGAAAGATCCAGAGGAGCGGCTGTGGTACATTCAGCAGACAATTCAACATGGCTGGAGCCGTAGCATTCTTACTCAACGAGTTGAAAGTGGGTTGTATCGACGGCAAGGGGAAGGAGCACTGACAAATTTCAATCAAACGCTTCCTCAGCCTCAGACTGATTTAGCACAGCAAATTCTGCGCGATCCGTATAATTTTGACTTTTTGAGCCTAGGTAGCGAAGCGCAGGAACGAGAACTCGAAACTGCTTTAATTCGACACATCCGAGAGTTTTCACTTGAAATGGGAGTTGGATTTGCGATCCTAGATGCTGTGCAAGCTGTTGGAGCCAGTGTGAGTATTGGCGTTGCAACCCTATCAGCTTTGCCTTTTGTGCAACCTGAAACACTTGTAGAGAGCGCAGATCAAGCGCTTTATGTCACTAAGCGGCAAGGCAAAAACCGTTTCATTGTTGCAGAGGTTTAATCATGAGCAACGAACCTTTCCTATTTACTCTTGAGGAGATGACGCGAATCCTATCTCCGCTTGATCCTAATTTTGTTCAGGTCAAATGGGAGGGGCGCTGGCTCGTCTTTGAGTGTCCAAACAATTTCTGGTCAACCGAAGTTTTTCAACTTTTTGACATTCTTCTACCGAAAACCCCTGTTGAAATTCGAGTTCCAGGCGACGAGGCAATCCGAATTGACCAGGTATCTAAAAGGCGCTAATGGCGATCGCCGCACTGATTTTTGACGGTATGTCAAATCGCTAAATCACAGGTCTAGTCAGAGTTTCATCACTGACTAGACTTCCCCTCACTGAGAACCTTGTATCGAGCAAGGTGAAGGTCGCGATCGCCACACCATCACATGTAACTGTTTGTAGTAGCAAAAGAGATTACAACGATGATAGACGTTAATTTGACTAGATTGAATGCACTCTCAGAGTGCGTTGGAATTGACCTAGAGTCTCACGCTTCTATTGCCATTGAAAAGTTTGGAAAAGGGCAAGAACTTCAGCTCACGATTGATTCTTGGGAGGAGGCGATCGCCTTCTCCCAAGAAACACAACATCTTTCATAAGTAACTCTGAACTACACCAGCCTTTTTACGTAGCGAAACCGTAATCTTTACAAAACTTTATGAACTGCCTCTAAAGGGTACTTATGGCATTGAGCCAAGATAGGGGTAGTTGAAGCGGTGAGAGCAGTTGGATCATTTGTTTCTGTCGGAGTGACAGTGGCGATCGCCTCTCAAACTAGACTTTTGTGTGCCTGCTCAATCCCTTAGTGAAAAAACCCCGGCATTGCTGCTGGGGCTTTTTTGTGCGCTTGCCTATGCACTCAATCGTTCAATCCGTTCAAGCTTTTGTTGTAGCGCTCCGATCTCTCGCTCCAGTCGCTTCACTTCCTTGCCACGGGCGATCGCCTTCTGACCTGCTCCTGGTTGGGATAGTTAAGAGATGCGATCGGGGCGATCGGATGGGCGAGGTTGATCAAGGTTTACCCAAGATGGAACGGTGATAATGGGATTGGGTTGCTCAACTTCATTACTAAAGGAATTAGGTTGCTCAACTTCATTTTTAAGAAGCTGTATCTCTGTTTGTTGCCTTAAGTCAAGTAGCGTAAATTCGACTAATTGCTCGATCAGCGTTTTAAGTAACTCTCTCTGTTGGGTGTTTAATTCGCTAGCGAGCAAATAGAACAGATGTGCGTTGTTTGGAGAAGCAGGATGCTTGTAATAGTTTTCAATGATTTGATCTCTCCACTTTAGAGGATCATTATTTTCTTCATCATTCATTGTCATTTCTCTAGTTGCATTCAAACTTGTGGAGTAGTGCCTAACTCTTCACCAATTAGGCTTTGCAGTCGTGCTAGCAGTTTTGTTTTCTCCTCCTGATTGGCTTCTGAGGACTCCAATCTGGCGATCGCCTCATCAGCCGTGCCCAGATAATCCAGCACTCGCTGCTTAGGCTTGAGGCAATCATCAGCCCGGTAGTTTTCCACTCGATAGTAGTAGAAATAGTCTTTTCGCCCTTCCGAAGTGCGCTTGTGAACTCGTTTGCGGCGAATGAATGCCATGCTTTGTAGTGCTTAACTCGTCATCCATCATAGCAAAAGTTAGGCACTACAACAAAGCGAGGCACAAGCAATGGAAACATATTTTTCAAAAGTCAAGCCGATCGCTTCGCAGGAATGACAGAGTCTCGTGCCCTGCACTTTTCAATGTCTAGCCAGTACTCAGGATCGGCAGCATGAGGCGATCGCCTATCTACCACTTCATGCCCAATCCTGTAATGTTTGCTGCGAATCTTTCGCCAACACTGCCTATAGTTTGCATACCCTAGCACCTGCCATCCCTCTGAGAGCGGCATCAACTTCGCCTGCCGGTCCCTCTCTGCTATCAACTGGCTTAGCAACTCGTTGTGGTTGTGTCGCAAAAACGGGTCAATGGTAAGGTAGGTAAGCTCGGCCTTGCCTTCTTCCCCTCCGATGTCTACTCATTCTTTGTTCAAGTGGCGGCATTTTTTGCCCCAGATC